>CAZJXN010000352.1:0-1553 GCA_964549655.1 uncultured Saprospiraceae bacterium | reverse complement strand
CGTTGGACGAAATTAATAAAAAACCATCTATTCTTTTGTTTTTCCTGCACTTCGACAACTATAGAATAGGACTTAGCAATAGCCCTTAAATTTCCCAACAAAATTCGTACCTTTCCCTCTTCCAATTCAAATCTGCCCGTATGAAACGCCTATCCAGCAAATATGCTATTGTCTATCTATTACTCCTCTTGGGATTTACCTACGTCCTGTGGACGAGTTTTAGTACCCGAAAGATTGATTTTAATACGCAAGTTAAACCATTATTAAATAAAAATTGCATCGTGTGTCATGGCGGTGTGAAGCGTCAGGGCGGCTTTAGCCTGCTCTTCCGCAGCGATGCGCTGGCAGTGAACGAATCGGGCAAACCTGCTATCATTCCTGGTAAACCCGACGCCAGCGAATTTATCAAACGCCTCACTCACCACGACCTCGAAGAGCGAATGCCGTACCAAGAAGAACCCTTAAAGAAAGACGAAATCGAATTACTCCGCCAATGGGTGAAACAAGGTGCGGAATGGGGCGACCACTGGGCATATACCCCGATTGCGGAAACGAAAGTACCAAAACCGAAAGGCTGGTTGTGGGGATTAATTCCTGCTAAAAAACCAGCGCGGATAAATAATGATATAGATTATTACATTTTAGATAAATTAAATCAGGAAAAGTTAAAACCATCCGGTGAAGCCGACAAGCGAACTTTGCTGCGCCGCGTGAGCCTTGATTTAACGGGTTTGCCACCGTCGGAAGATTTAAAGCATTGGTTTTTAAGTAATAATTCGCCGAAAGCGTATGAAAATCTGGTAGATTCTTTATTAGCAAGTCCTCAATATGGGGAGCGCTGGGCGGCGATGTGGCTGGATTTGGCGCGTTATGCCGACACAAAAGGCTACGAGCGCGATGATGCTCGCAATATTTGGCGATACCGCGATTGGTTGATTAAAGCATTTAATGAAGATAAACCATATAATGATTTTCTGACCGAACAAATCGCCGGTGATTTACTCCCCAATGCGACCAATGAGCAACTCCTCGCCACTGCTTTCCACCGCAACACGATGACCAATGATGAAGGTGGAACGGATAATGAAGAATTTAGAACCGCCGCCGTGATGGACCGCGTGAACACGACTTGGGAAACCTTGATGGGCACGACTTTTGCTTGCGTACAATGCCATAGCCATCCGTATGATCCTTTCCGACATGAGGATTATTATAAATTCTTGGCTTTTTTTAATAATACCCGCGATGAAGATACATATGCAGACTATCCATTATTACGAGAATATCATGGAACGGATAGTTTGAAATTTTTGGGATTGCAAACCTGGCTGCAAAAAAATATGCCCAGCCGTAAGGACGATGTTATTCACTTTTTAAAAACATTACAACCGAGTATTAATTCCCTGACGGCTACCCTACTGGAAAACAGTGCTTTGGCAGATGAAAAATGGCTGGTGCTGCGCAAAAATGGCGTGGCGAAGTTTAAAAATGTTGACTTTACTGATAAAAATCGAATGCTTTTCCCTTACTCTACCAATGCCAAAGGCGGTATT
>CAZJXN010000351.1:0-1571 GCA_964549655.1 uncultured Saprospiraceae bacterium | reverse complement strand
TTAGGCTTTTTTCTTTTGTCGGAGTGACAGGATTTGAACCTGCGACCACATGCCCAGGCATGTATGTATTAATTTTATATATTTTCTTTTATTCTTAAACCGCCCATATTGTGTTTGACTTCAATCAAATTAATTCGTATCTCGTTAAAGTAAACCAAATTCTACTGGCAAATTTTTAGGTATGACTGCGTCCTAAACCTGGAATTATACAAATGTTATCAGAAAAAGGATGACTCATATTCTATCAAGCTTCTTATTGTACTTGGTGGTGCGTCATTGCGTATTGGCAAAGTTGATGTCAGATATAAAAACTTTTAACGATTAAAGCAAGTGCTTTCGTCAGGTTGCGCGTGAAAGTGCCGCCACGCCGTGCTGGGGGTTCTTAGGGGCTTCCCCTAAGCAAGTTGCATGTTTTCGTAGTAGCACAAGCTGCTCGGCAAGTTGATACCAAGCAACTTGAACATATCGATTTAAGACCTACTCTATTCTTGGCTTAGGCTAATAGAACTCCAATTCGGCTACAATTTCGCAATATTAATTTTGGCAGTGGATTCGGGTAAGACTATGTGATATTTGTCAAGGCTGTATCTTAATACTATAAAAAAGGATTGCTTCGCAAAACAATCCTTTTTAGAAAATTTTGAAATAATATTTTGAAATATAATCTTTATAAAGAATAAAATTATGATAAGCATTTACCTTTTTATTATTAAATTATCTAAATATATTGGTGTAGTCTTCACTCGGCGTGTCCCAGCGTATCTAAAATAGCAGCAACAGCAACACTTTTATAATATTATTGAGAAGAGCGGGCAGCTAAAAATACTTCCCATTCGTTTAGAGAAAAAATTGGAAGCAGTCACTTCGACTTTTATTATAAAAAAATATTTACTGTTACAAGGATTCTTTTATCAGTTTCTTTGAACATCACCTGATAAAATCGGTTTAGATAAAATCAATACCCAAAATTTAAAAAAGAATAGTAGTAGGGCACTTATACATGATTGTTTGTTTTCTCGTACATATTAATAAAAAACATCAATTATGAAAATTATTTTATACATTTGTTAAAAAAAATTGCATTTTTTTTTGTTTTAATTTGAAATTATCGTAATATTGCGTGTCACCCAAATAAAGAGTACAAATTTTTCGATTTAAGTAACCACAATCGTTAGCTTCCCTTACTGTTTCTTTCAAATTTACATTTCTACACTTATGTTGTGGGTTTACATTTAATTGTGAATTTCCAACATCATCTCTTACTTAAATTTACACTTTACAAATTAATTTTCTACGACAGAATTTACACCAAATTACTTACTTAAAATCGGTAAGTAACTTGATTGTATAGCTGCATAATTTGGAGTACCAAATTATGAGCCGTTTATTTATTTGTTAATTATCTACACCTAAAGTTACATAAGACGCCATATTTTCTATTGGATTTTTTATCCCCCTGATCGATTTTCGTATTAGAGCTTCTTGAGGTAAAACTGAATAGGTAAGTTGAAACAAAGTAACTACTTCTACTTTGGCACTTTAGAAAATCGATCTAAATCAACTTTTCTTTT
>CAZJXN010000350.1:0-1584 GCA_964549655.1 uncultured Saprospiraceae bacterium | reverse complement strand
AAAAATTTTCCGCTTCGCGGATTTTTCCAACTTCGCAAAGCCGCTCCGCGTTAGCTGGCAGCTTAAAACAAAAACCAATTATGAAGAAATTAATAGAAAGACAGAACATTTCAGAAAACTTAAAAGCATCTAATGCTTATCAACAACTTGGCAAACTTTTAAATGCCTTGGAAGTGAAAGAATTGCCAACCGAAACAGTTGATTTAATAAACCAGGAAATCGAACAATTAAATTCTATTTCAGATATTGATAAATATTTTGTGAAAGTGACAAAAGAAAAAGAAAATAGGGTTATAAAGTTGATAGAGAAAAAACATAAAATTGTACCAAAGAATTATTACAGAAAACTATGGATGAATTTAGGTATGTCGGCATTTGGAATTCCTATGGGTGTTGCATTTGGTTTAAGTATTGGAAATTTGGGAATGTTAGGGATTGGTTTGCCAATCGGTATGGCAATCGGAGTTGGAGTTGGTTCAAGTATGGACAAAAAGGCTTTTAATGAAGGAAGACAATTAGAATTTGAAGCTAAATAAAGAACCAGTTCGGACTATTTATAGAAAGCCGACCCGCTAACAGCCGTTTTGCAAAAGCGGGGGTTTCGTGCTTCTATGACAGTGAAATGCTAAATCCAAGCTTTGTGCATCTAATGAAGTTTCGTGCTAAAAATCCCCGCCTTCGCAAAGCTGCAAACCGTTAGCGGTCATTGTAGGCGACCACCAAACAGACAAAACACTTAAAAATAGATTTGACAATGGAAAAAACAAACAACGAACAAAAATCAATCGGACACAGTGCGACACCTTTTGCACAGACATATTTTCACGGAACAAGGTCTGACCTGAAAGTTGGCGAGTTTATCGAAGTTGGCTTCAACTCTAATTATGGACAAAGAAAAAATGCAAAATACATTTTCCTTTCTGCAACATTAGACGCTGCAATTTGGGGTGCTGAACTTGCATTTGGGGAAGAACGAGAAAGAATTTATTTAGTTGAACCAACAGGACCAATTGAGGACGACCCTGACTTGACTGACAAAAAATTCCCGGGTAACCCGACAAAATCGTATCGTTCAACAAATCCGTTTAAAATAGTTGGAGAAGTTACCAATTGGAAAGGACACCCACCAGAACAAGTTAAAACAATGAAAGACGCATTAGCTAAACTTAAAGAACAAGGAGTTAACTCGTTGAATGACGAATAAAAAAGAACAACGAACCGCTAACAGGGGCTTTGCGAAAAAGGGGCAGAAGTGCTAAATTGAAAATTTGTACTTCTATCAACATTTGTGGTTTATTGAACATTTGTGCCTTGAAATCCCCTTCTTCGCAAAGCCCCAAACCGTTGTACAAAAGGCTCGCTGCGCTCGCCTTCTGTACAACGCGGAGCGGCTGCACCGCTGCTGCACGAAGTTCTCCCTACGGTCGCCCATCGTACAACAACGGTTTTGCAAAATTGAAAAAAATTTTCCGCTTCGCGGATTTTTCCAACTTCGCAAAGCCGCTCCGCGTTATCGGTCAGCTTAAAAAACGACAGTGCATAAAACAAACAGACAACAATAAATAGAAAATATGATACCTGACT
>CAZJXN010000349.1:0-1586 GCA_964549655.1 uncultured Saprospiraceae bacterium | reverse complement strand
GGCAATTGCCTTACTGACCGTGAGTTTTCAAGCGATACGAGCGGCAGTGGCGAATCCGGTGGAGAGTTTGCGGAGTGAATAGTTAAGAAATTGGGAAATTGGGAACTTACGACTGGTTGATTCGCTCACTCCAAGCCGTAAAAAATCTCATCTATCTCCAGACTAATACCGGTCGCAGGGTCGGTCAAAGTGCCGTTAGCAAAACTGACAAATTTTTCATCTGGCGTATAAATGCTCACGGTGCGAGTTGTCGGAATGACGAGCCAAGCAGATTTTACACCAGCGGGAAAGTAATTGTTGAGAATTTTCTCCTTTACGTCTTCAATCGGTTGCTTGGGCGATAATATTTCAATGGTGGTAATCGGTGGTGTTTCTACTTTGAGAATATCATGCGATAATTTTAATTGCATTTTTGGAAAAATACAAAGGTCGGGGATGGTGGGTTTGATTGCCTTTGGAAGTTTTAGTTCCACTTCAGCAGCAATTTCATATTGCTTTCCATAATGATTTTGGAGTGCAGTTCCCAGGCGTATCTGAATAATACCGTGATTTAAACTGGGCATAGGTTTATCGCGTTCAATTTCGTATAAAGAAAGGGCAGCAGTCGCTTCCATTGGATAATTATTTTTTCAAAGATAAGATTTTTAAAGAAGAATAACAAGTTTAATCATCCCAACTTCTGCCCCTGAATCACTCCATATTTTATCACGCCATTTTTAAAACCCGCTTGCATATACCGCATAGCATAAGCCCCTTTGATGGTACTCCAACCCGAGCGTAGTATACCTTTCACGCCTCGCCAAGTGAATACCGATTGAATAACTGCCTTCCAAAATGGAAAAACTGCTTGGCTCCAATCGCCTGTTTTTACCTTTGAAAAACCCGTTTCAGTTGCTAATGTTTCATAATCTGAAATCGAAATCCAAGGCGGCAAATGATACAAATCACAAACTTGTTGTAATAACTTCTCTTCCTTTACATTCAAAACAGGCGGCGTATTGCGATGACACCAAGTAATGATTAAAAATTTTCCACCCGGTTTTAATAATTTATAAAACATTTCCAGCAAGCCTTTTTTATCTGAAATATGCTCCGCACTTTCCATAGACCAGATTAAATCGAATTGCCCATCCGCTTCCGTCAACGTCATCATATCTTGCACCCGAAATTGCACACGGTCTTGCAAACCAGCTTGTTGCGTATATTTTCGAGCACTTTCTACCTGCACCGGACTCAGCGTCAATCCCAACACTTCTGCATCAAACAGCTTTGCTAATAACCTCGAACTCCCGCCAACGCCACATCCTACATCCAGAATCTGGTACTTGGTATTTGGTATTCGGTATTCGGTATCGGGCGTCCGACTTCCCACTTCCAGATGCCCCCATTTCAACACCTCTTTCACCATATCAATCTGCGCTTGCCGATGGTCTTTGCGTTCCGTGCCATCCGTGCCGTAGTAACCGTGGTGCATGTGCTCGCCCCACACATCCAGCCAAAGCGGAGTGGATTCATCATAAAATGCTTGGATACGTTGGTTGAGGGTCATTGGGTGAAAGGGTGATGAGGTGATTGGTTAATAGGGT
>CAZJXN010000348.1:0-1610 GCA_964549655.1 uncultured Saprospiraceae bacterium | reverse complement strand
TAGTGCACAAATTAAATTGCAAATAAACTCAAATCAAGCTATTGGTTGTCAATGTTTTGACGGACTGCCTACTGCCTACTGCCTATACTTAGCCATTTTTTTTAAAGCTTTAAAATTAAGTTCTTGTAGGTCAATTTGGTAAATGTTTTCTATTCGTTTTCCATTCTGCTCTTCGGTTCTGGAGAAATAAAAAACTTTATTTTTAACATCTACACTTGGACAAAACTCGCCGATTTCCGTATTCACTTTGCTACCCAAATTAATTGGATAACTCCATTTATTTTTCTTTTTAAAACTTATGTAAAGGTCCACATCACCATAGCCACCTTTTTTATCAGAAAAATAGATTAAATAATCTTCTTTAGGTGAAATATATGGATTGGATTCTTGTAATTTCGTATTAATAGTGGAGTCTAACAGCATTGCTTTTTGATACGCGCCATTTACAAAACGACTCATGTAAATACCATTACTTTCTGTTCTTCTTGTAAAGTAAATGTTTTTATTAAGCGACATCGTTGCATAAAAATCACCTGCCTTCGAGTTGATCGCATCCGATAACCTTTCCGGGGTTGACGAGCTGGTTTTTGTTTTATAAACGGCATACACATCAAAACTGGTTTCTGCGGAACTCACAGCATTATAAAGAATCGTATTTCCATCTGGCGAAACGAAGGGGTCAATTTGCGGTACTTTGGTATCTGCAAAAAAAAGCCAATTCCGGTTGCTGCCAAGCGCCGTTTACTTTTTAGATGGAAAAATTCGTAAGGTATCTCTTCCGCCGTAGGAATTTACATAGAATAATTCCTGCCCATTGGGAGCGATCGCCAACCCAAATGCTTGGTCATTGGAAATACGTTTTGGTTCAAATAGTTTTGCTTGTGCGAATGCAGCATTGCCAATTATAAATATTAAATAAAATAATACTGTTTTTTTTGTCATGTTGTTTATCAAGATTGTTCAAATAATGGAGCAAATTTAAAGAGTAAATCGCTGGTTGTCAACACGTTGAACGACTGCTTACTGTTAACTGCCAACTGCTAACTTAATCACCTGTTTTCCTTCCATGTAGGCAAGTCCGCCAACTATTAAAATCTGTAAAACCAAAAAAATCTGTCCCAGCAGTGCTGCTTTTTCAAAATGAGTAAAGAGTAAACCAATACTAATAATAGTCCAAATCCAATTTGCAAAGATGAGTATCCGAATTAATGAAATGGATGTTGTTTTTTGCATTACTAATAGAAACGCAAAAATTGCATAAGCCATTGTTACAATTGATATGATCTGTATCAAATTTGTTGGTAGCCCTAACAATGTTGTTAATAATTTAATAAAAAGTAAGCCAATTATAGCCGTGCCACCACCTAAAATGACATCTGCCCAAAGAATCTTTTTTAAGGTAAGCTGGTTTGCTATTTTGTACTTTGTTTCGAGCATGGGAAGTGGTATTTTAGAACACGAAATCCAAATTTAGTACAAATATTGATACGAAGCACAGCTTGCACTGGACAATCGGGTCTGCCCTGCTTTTGCCAAATCGCCGTTAAATACCATTTTTATGGTAAATCCTTCCAGTTTATCTATACATTGTTTAGGAATACTTGTAAATA
>CAZJXN010000347.1:0-1616 GCA_964549655.1 uncultured Saprospiraceae bacterium | reverse complement strand
CCGCCACCTCCACGACCGCCGCGGTCACCACCACCGCCGCCGCCACGATTTTCCCGTGGTTCTGCCTTCTTTACTACAATCGTTGCGCCGTCCAAGTCGCTTTCATCCAAGGCATCAATAGCTGCCTGCGCTTCCGTGTCATCTGGCATTTCCACAAAAGCGAAGCCTTTGGATTTGCCAGTAAAATGGTCCATAATAACTTTTGCGGAGTCCACTGCTCCGTAGGCTTCAAATGCTTCTTGCAGTTCTTCGCTGCTGGTTTGAAAGCTCAATTTTGCAACAAAAATATTCATCCCTAAAAAATTGAAAAAAGTGAAATAATGAAAAATGAATAGGAAAACTTAGCTTTGAACGAGCGATGCGACCCGTAAATTTTAGCATGCTTTGCAAAAAACTAAAAATACCGACGGAACGCTCGCAAAAAAGCTCATCAAAACTACATAAAAAAGTGATAGCAAACAAAAGCCAAACAACATTTTCCCGATTTATAGCGTCCAGCACCTATTTCTTTTTGATGATATGTATTTTTTATTGCTGCAAAGAGGTGCCGAGCAGCGAATATTTGCAACTTTCTGGGAAGCAAAAAATTACCTTCCTTGACAGCATTCGCGCGGCTGCGGTGGTCACGACAGACCGTCAAGAAGATTTTTTTGAAAAAGTGACTCCTTTAGATATTTCATTGCAAATGCAGCGTACGTACCCATCTGAAACGTCCCGAGAGATTGTTCTGAAAGATTATAAAAAGTTTTTAGCGGAAGAGGTGTTGCCATTTGAAGCGCAAGAAGAAGCGATTTTAAAAAAAGTTTTCACCGATATTCACACTTGGTGTGACCAGCTCTCGCCCACTATTTTTCCAAAAAACATTCAATTAATTAAAACCAAAGGCAGCTACTACGGCGACGGCGCTTATTACACCCGAGAAAATGTAATTGTCATCCCGATGAATGAATTGAAAACGCCTAACGAACCCTCTTTGCGCGCAGTAATCGCACACGAAATTTTTCACATTTACTCCCGTCAAAATCCAAAAAAACGGGATGCTTTGTATGCTTTGATTGGTTTTCAAAAAGTAAATGGCAAGCTCGTTTTACCAAGTATTTTACAATCTCGCCAGTTATTGAACCCTGATGGAATTGACGTGGCGTATGCGATTCGACTGGCACAGCCCGGCGGCGACACCCTTCAAACCATTCCAATCATTACATCCAATGCGCCGAGTTATTTACCAGCACGAAAAAGTTTTTTTGAATATATGGAGTTTAATTTATACCCAATTGAAAAACAAGCAGATGGAAATTATAATGTAATAGTTTCGCCGGAAGGCATCAGTCCACTAAAACTTAATGAACAAGGCAATTTTTTCAAACAAATCACCGACAACACGCAATACATTATTCATCCTGATGAGATTTTGGCGGATAATTTTAGTTATTTAATTTTATCAAAATCTGGTGATGCCGCTTTTAGTTTAGAACGTTTTTCCAAAGAAGGAAAGGAGTTATTGAAAAAAATAGAGAAGATATTAAAGGAATAGTATTTGATACTTAGTATTTAGTACTTATGCGAATATCGAGTTAAAAAATATACCAAAGAAGGGCAGTAGCCAGGGCGCCCCA
>CAZJXN010000346.1:0-1628 GCA_964549655.1 uncultured Saprospiraceae bacterium | reverse complement strand
TCCAAGGTTCGAGGCGACTGCCACCCCAAGAGGTATTCAAAATGCCAATCGGCACGTCCATATTTTTGTGTAATTCTTTTGCAAAAAAATAGCCAACCGCACTAAAATCACCCACTGTTTTCGAGGAAGTCGTTTGCCAAGGTCCGCCGTCCAATTTGTCTTGCGGCGTATCTGCACAAGAATGTGGCACTTTGAAATGGCGAATTTTAGTATCCGAAGCGTCGGCGATTTCTTTCGCAGCGTTGTTGGAAGAAGCCACGTCCCATTCCATATTTGACTGACCAGAAGCGACCCACACATCACCAAATAAGATATTCGTCAAATTTATATTTTTACTTTTTCCTGCAATTTTCAAATCATAAGGTCCTCCAGCAGGCGTAGCAGGGAGTAGAACACGCCACTTGCCGGTTTTATCAGCTTTTCCGGTGTAACTCTTTCCATTAAATGTAATAATAATTTTTTCATTCGCAGCAGCCCAACCCCAGATAGGGACGGCGACTTCGCGTTGCAAAATCATGTCGTTGGTGAAAAGGGCGTGTGTCTGTAGTTGCGCTATGCTGGAAAGAGTTAGCAATAGGCAAACGAAAGTTAGCAAGCAGTTGGTTCGTTTCATCATTAGGCATTTTTGAATGTATGTGTGTTACAAAGATAAAATATTTTGGGAAGGGAGAAATTTCTTCACTTAGAAGTTGCAAACTTCTAAAAGTGTAGATTTTAAACATACGATTCGCGCTTTTTGACTTTTACTTAACATTTTGTAACAAACTATTCGTTGACATTCAATCGTTTATAAAAGAAAAGATAACAACTGTGAACATTAAAAATCTTGTTTTTCCCATTTTATTGATAGTTATTACACTCGGCTGCCAACGCGACGAAGAGCCGGTTATCTCTGAGCCCATTGTGTCTGCCACCAGAAGTTACCCTGGTGTAAATCGAGAGTTGTGGGTTTACTTCCAGCGTTTTGAACAAGAAGCGACGAATCGAGGCGTAAAAGTGGATTTGGTAGGTGCTAAAATCACCGCTGTTATTGAAGAAATCACGGAAGACCGTGTGCTGGGGCAATGTAATTTCAACTCGAATCGCCCGAATCATTTAATCATTGATAAAACATTTTGGACACCGGCTTCTGACCGCTTTCGGGAGTTCGTGATATTTCATGAGTTGGGGCATTGTTCGCTGTTCCGAGACCACCGCGAAGATCCGCTTGCTACGGGCGCGTGTACAAGCATCATGCGCAGTGGTAAAGAAATGTGCCGAGATAATTACAGCCTTACAACGCGCAACTTTTATTTAGATGAGTTATATGATAGTAAATTTTATGGAGATATTTTTAAATAAAGGTTTTGATATGTTTACTATGAAATAATCGTTTTAAGTGTAAAGCATAAACTTTATAATTTCTGACCCAATACAATCAAATTCTCGATTTTCATAATTTACCGATGACTAATCGTCCACCGGGTTTTAGCACTCGATGTATTTCCGTCAGCACTTTATTCGGGTCTTCCCAAAAGTATATCGTATTGACTGTGAATACACTATGAAAATAACTTGCTTCAAAAGGAAGCTGCTCCGCATTCCCTAATATAAAAATTGCTTGTTGAGCACTTACAAAATGTTCGTTC
>CAZJXN010000345.1:0-1649 GCA_964549655.1 uncultured Saprospiraceae bacterium | reverse complement strand
TCGGTTACGGGCAGACGAATTTCAAATACCGCCACATCGCCAAGCCGTGTCCGTTGTACAAAAGGCTCGCTGCGCTCGCCTTCTGTACAACGCGGAGCGGCTGCACCGCTGCTGCACGAAGTTCTCCCTACGGTCGCCCATCGTACAACAACGGTTTTGCAAAATTGAAAAAAATTTTCCGCTTCGCGGATTTTTCCAACTTCGCAAAGCCGCTCCGCGTTACCTGCAACCCTATTGCGTGACCGTGTAAACCTAACTCGACAGACATTTTTATAATTTTACTGAATGGAAATACTGATAATACTTTTTCTGATTTTGCTCAACGGTATCTTTGCGATGTCTGAAATTGCAATGGTTTCATCGCGTAAATCGCGTTTAGAAACCGCAGCAAAACGTGGTGACAAAGCAGCAAAAAAGGCACTTGAACTTTCCCGGAACCCGGGAAAGTTTCTTTCTACAGTGCAAATAGGAATTACCCTTATCGGTATTTTGACAGGTATTTATAGTGGAGAGAAAATTGAGGATGATTTAGTAGCCCATTTAAACCAATATGAATGGTTAAGACAGTATAGTGAGACCATTGCCGTATCAGTTATTGTAGTAACACTAACATTTTTTTCTTTGGTATTGGGCGAACTTGTTCCAAAACGCATTGGTCTTACTATGCCCGAAAAGATTTCAAAAATTTTGTCATTCCCAATGTATTGGATTTCGATTATTGCAGCGCCATTTATTTGGCTGCTTACTTTTACTTCCGACATAATCATAAAAGTCTTTCGCATAAAACCAACAAGCGAAAGCAAAATAACAGAGGAAGAAATAAAAGCTATCATTCAGGAAGGAACAGAAGGCGGAGCTATTCAGGAAATTGAACAAGACATTGTGGAGCGGGTTTTTAGTTTGGGCGACAGGAAAGTTTCATCCTTAATGACACATCGCAACGACACAATTCTTTTAAAAGTTGATTTTGACACTGAAGCAATCCGCAAAATAGTTAACAACGAAATGCACTCAGTTTATCCTGTTGTAAATGGTAAAATGGATGTGGTTGGAATTATACTGCTGAAAGACCTTTTTAAACACATCAATGACCCTGCGTTTAAAATTTCTGACTACTCCAAACAACCGCAATATGTTTCAGAAAACTTATCAGCATACGAAGCATTGAAACTATTCAAAACAAGCAAAACTCATCAGGCAATTGTAGTGGACGAGTTTGGGCAATTGCAGGGTATAGTAACTATGAACGACTTGTTAGAAGCATTAGTTGGAGATGTTTCTGAATTTTCGTTTCTTCAACGTGCAGACGCCAGTTGGATTATTGACGGGCAATATCCACTGACCGCATTTTTAGAAAAATTTGACTTAGCCGACTTATTTGACGATTATCCATTTAACACCATTAGTGGACTGATACTTCACCAACTTAGAAGAATACCCGCAACTGGAGACACACTCCTTTGGCGAAATTTTGAAATTGAAATTTTGGATATGGACGGTGCAAGAATAGACAAAGTGCTGCTGACAGTTCAACATAATTAAAGGGACAATGATGCAATCAAAAAGAAGGGCAGCAGGTAACAGCACCTACAAGAAATTGGCGGTTCAGTGGTTAAATGAAGCTTTGTGCTTCGTATCAACTTTTGTGC
>CAZJXN010000344.1:0-1658 GCA_964549655.1 uncultured Saprospiraceae bacterium | reverse complement strand
GCTGAACATTTGTATTTCAAATTCCAGTCCTTCATAAATATCTGTACGTTAGCTGATATTATAAAAAACCAAACATATGAAAAGAACGACAATCATTTTAATCTTAATATTTATGACAAATTTTGTGTTTTCACAAAACGAAAAACAGACTGAAATTTTCAAAACATTTAAAGAAAATTACAATGCTGGAAATTTTGAAAATATATTTAATATTTTTTCAATTGAAATGAAAACGGCTTTACCAATTGAAAGCACAAAACAATTTTTAAGTGGGCTCAAATTGCAAGCTGGAAAAATAAAAGAAGGAATTTTTTTAAAATTTGAAAATCAAAGTTTTGCAGTTTACAAGACAGACTTTGAAAATGCTATTTTTACGGTTAATATTTCAATAGACGACTTTAATTTAATCAATGGTTTATATATTAAACCTTATGTTGAAGAAAGTAAATCAACCTTAATTAATGGGTTATCAGATTTTCCAGAAGAGATTGCAAAAACAATTTATTCTCTAACAAAAGACTTTCCTAACAAAACGCAACTCTCAATAGCAGTTTTAAAAGACGGTAATGTAAAATATTATGGAGTTATCATTCAAAATGACACAATTAAATCTATTGAAAACCAAACTAAAATTTTTGAAATTGGTTCAATTACTAAAGTATTTACATCATCAGTTTTAGCATCTTTAGTTATTGATAATAAGTTGAAATTAAATGATTATATAAATGATTATTACTCATTTTCTTTCAAGAACGACACAAAAATTTATTTTTCAGATTTAGCGAACCATACTTCTGGATTGCCAAGATTACCTGAAAATTTAGATTTATCAAATGAACTAAATCCATATAAAAATTATGGGGAAAAAGAGTTAAATGAATTTTTGACAAAATTCTTGAAAATAGAAAATAACAATGAGAAAAAATATGACTATTCTAATTTAGGTGCAGGTTTACTTGGGCATACATTAGGGCTTTCACAAAAACAGACATTTAATCAGTTGTTGAAAAAAAGAATTTTTGAAAAATATCAAATGGACAATTCTTACACGAGTTTAAAGGGATTAGAAAATAAAATCATTAAAGGTTTAGACGATAAGGGGCAAGAAGTTTCTAACTGGGAATTTGATATTCTTTTTGGTGGTGGTGGAATATTATCAACTTCAGAAGACCTTATGAAATTTGCACAAGCACAATTTGACAAAAAGAATAAAGAATTAGAATTACCAAGAAAGCCAACTTTTGTCATAAACGAGGAAATGAAAATTGGTTTAGGTTGGCATATTTTAAAAACAAAAAAGGGCTTTAATTGGGTTTGGCATAACGGAGGAACTGGTGGTTATTCATCCTCTATGGTTTTGGATGTTGACAAGAAAAATGGAGTAATCATTCTCTCTAATGTATCAGCATTTAATCCGAAAATGGAGAATATTGATAATCTATGTTTTGAATTAATGAAAGAGACTGAAAATCAATAACATCAGCTAACAGGCGTTTGGCAAAAAAGCGGGTTCAGTGGTTAGATGAAGCTTTGTGCTTCGCATCCAGTTTAGTGCTGGCAGACAGTTTAGTGCTTCGAAATCCGCTTCTTCGCCAAGCGCCAAAACGTTATGCGTCAGCTTAGGACGACCGTAAACCAACAAACGACAGACAGAAATG
>CAZJXN010000343.1:0-1699 GCA_964549655.1 uncultured Saprospiraceae bacterium | reverse complement strand
TATTTTGCATCAAAAGACAACTAATCATGAAAAGTCACCAGGAGTTATTACAAACGGAAACGTATTGGACTACAAAAATCCAGATAGATTTATACAATGCCGTGGAAACTTATTTACAAGAAAATAAAATGACGCGCACTCAATTTGCTGAAAAATTGGGGGTCACAAAAAGCTATGTTACTCAAATTCTGAAAGGTGACTTTGACCATCGCTTGTCGAAGCTCGTGGAAATTGCCTTGCTCATCGGAAAAGTGCCGGTGTTACAATTGGAAGATGCTGCTGTTTATTTACAGCAAGAAACAAATGCATCAAAATCGAAAGACTCCTCTAATTTTCCGCAAGCTGCCCCCAGTCACTGATTTATTTACTCTCTTTTTTCGCTTCCTCGCCCAATTTTTTCAAATCCGTCGGAATGGGATTCGCTTTTAATAATTGTGCAAAATAAATCAAGTTATACACCATAAAACGCACCGTTTTATTCACATATTCCGATTGGTCGCCACCCGCTTCGACGTAGCTCGGTCCGGTTCCAGCTTCGCCTACCCAATACGCATTCACATTGGGCGGCACGGTAAAACCGAATTCCTGCATCGCCCAAAGCAAGTAGCCCGTGACCTCATGCGCACCGTCCTCGTTGCCCGTACAAAGCGCGCCCGCCACTTTATTGTACGTAAAATATTGCCCGTTTGATGGACTCCACATCGCTTCTTCGTGAAAAATAGAATCCATCCGCTCTATCAGCCGCTGCGCCACCGACCCCGTATGCCCCAGCCAAATCGGCGAAGCCACAATGAAAATATCACAATTTTTTATTTTTTGTAAAATCGTGGGATAATCGTCCTGCGCACCTTCATTGGAAGACGTGCCGGGCAAAATATTATAATCCACCAGCCGTACGACTTCCGTTTGCACATTTTCTATTTTGAATAACTCAACGGCTTTGTTAATAAGTGCTTCGGTATTAGACGTTTGCGGCGCTTTTTTCAGCGTACAATTAATGATAAGGGCATTCAAGGACATGATTTTTCAGGTTTGTATTCACCGCATAGAACGTAAGAGCGGTTGGGGAATGTTCAGCGCGCGAAAAATTATGCCACCCCTTCAGGGTTTTTATTTGCACATATTACTATTTTTGGCTATAATTATCCCGCCGCTTCGCGGTTTCGTCAAAAAATCCCGAAGGGATGACATAATTATAGCCTAATATAATTACAAAACAAAAATTAATTTACACAGCAACCCTGAAAGGGCGGCACAAAAAATAACATCATGGCAGGTACGTTTTCGCAAGTTTACATTCAAGCCGTTTTCGCCGTTAAAAGCAGACAAAATTTAATTCAACCCGATTGGAAACACGAATTGTACGCTTACATGGCAGGCATCATCAATGAAAAAGGGCAGAAACCCATCCTTATCAACGGCGTTGAAAATCACGTCCACGTCTTTTTTGGATTAAAACCTGCAATGTCCATCGCCGATTTGATGCGCGATGTCAAAAACAATTCAACCAATTATATTAATAAAAAAGGCTGGGTGCGCGGTAAATTTGCCTGGCAGGAAGGCTACGGCGCATTTTCGTATGCCCATTCTCAAATAGACCGCGTGTACAAATACATCCAAAACCAAGAAGAACATCATCGCAAACAAACTTTTCGAGAAGAATATTTAGCATTTTTGAAACGATTCGACGTGCCTTATG
>CAZJXN010000342.1:0-1726 GCA_964549655.1 uncultured Saprospiraceae bacterium | reverse complement strand
TATTATGATATTTCGTTTCGCTGATATTTTTTTGACGCAGCATTCTTTTTTAGCATTTCCAGCATCGGCTATTCCTATCCTCCTATCCTCCTATCCTCCACCATCACTTTTTGATGAAAAATCGTGCTTACCGGACAAATATCTTCGCACACCATACACGCAATATCGCACGGCGTATTCACTGCAATGGTATCAAAATCGCTGATAAAATTCACCGGCTGCGGGCAAACTGCTACACACGCGCCACAATGAATACAGGCATTCCAGCCAATGTGAAAGATAACCGGTTCGTTTTTACTCATTATCTATTTGAATAATGGAAGGTTGGAAAACTGGAATGGTAGAATTTTGGGAACACGTAAAGTGTGCCCTTCCATATTTCCATATTTCCAATTTTCCATTTTAAATTTTTTTATATTCCGAATTTGGACTAAAATAACTCGACATTGTATCATATAGCATTTCATCACGTATCGGAATCGTCGGATTTTTGAAAATTTTACTTTTTACGCGGTACAATTTCCACATTTTATTGCCCAATTCGTCCAACCACTTATCTTGATATCCTTTTAAATTCGCAGCACTTGGAGTTACCTTATTTTGAATCAAATCCGTCAGAAAATGTCCCGCAATGTAACCACCACTCAACGCCGTGTGAATGCCGCCACCCGTAATGGGGTTGACGTGCCGTGCTGCATCGCCCACGAGAATCATGTTGTCCGCATATTGCGTGCGCAAAGGAGCCGCTAGTGGTACACCACCGCCTTGAATTTCTAAGATTCTAGAATTTTTGAATCGCTCTTTAAAAAAGGAATGTTGCATAAAATAATCCAAATGCCACTGCGCCGTTTGCTCCGTCATCGTGCGCGTTACACCCAAACCAATTTCTGCATAACCATGTCCTTTCGGGAAAACCCAAGCGTAGCCGCCCGGTGCCCACTCGTGTCCGGTGATGAGTTCTAACAGCCCATCCGTTTCTACTTGGTCTACAATAAATTGAAGACAACTTGCTAATTCTGTGAGCTTTATGTAAGTGCGCAAGCCTGCCCATTTGCCCACCTGCGATTGCAAACCGTCCGCACCTACAATGACTTTAGTTCGAACTGTAACTTCTTTATTGAAATTGCGCAGTAAAATCGAACAACTGTCCAAACCATTTGGAATGTAACTCAAGCCCTCTGTTTTCAACCAAACTTCCACGCCCGCCCGCTCTGCCTGCGTCATCAAATAACGGTCGAAACGCCGCCGGTCTACCACATAACCTAATGGTTTTTTACCTTCTTCCCCACCATATTCATCTCCTTTCAATTGGCGATAATCAATCGTTGTGTTCGCACCGGTCTCATTATAAATCCGAAAACCATAAATCGCCTCGTGTATAAATTCAGCGTCGGGATGTACGCCTACTTCTTCCAGCGCGTGTCGGCTCACCGCGCCAGAGCATTGAATGGGCGCGCCGAGTTCCTGTCGTTTGTCTATCATCAGCACCCGCAAACCCTTTTCGGCAGCGATGCGAGCAGTGGTAGAGCCAGCAGGTCCAGCGCCTACTACTACAATATCGTAATCAACAGTGGGCATTTTGAATAATTGTTTTTTAGCTACAAGGTATAACGGCATTTTGACCGACAGGTTTAAAAATAAAATTTTAATAATCCTCAATACTGCGTCAAAAGGGAACGGTATTTGCGAAACTTAATTGGCAAATTGCATAAAAATCAACGGCTTA
>CAZJXN010000341.1:0-1741 GCA_964549655.1 uncultured Saprospiraceae bacterium | reverse complement strand
CTGTGCCAGAGGTAAAGAAATAAGAATGAGTAGACAGAAAGGCCAGCAGGTAACAGCGGTTTGGCAAAAGTGGCGGTTCAGTACTCCGCAGATCCCGAAGTTTCGGGATGGTTAATCAAACATTGGTTCTCCGCATCAATCCCGATAGCTATCGGGATGGTGAAAATCGCCACCTTCGCCAAGCCGCAAAACGTTAGCGGTAATTTTTTTGGAGACCCTGCAAACTCAAATCAATCATCAAGAAATATACTTTTAGATTAAATTTTAAATAACAGCATGAGATTAAAAATTTTAATTATCGGCATTTTTTTAACCCAACAAACAAATGCACAATCTTATAAGAAAATTCATAATAAAGCAATTGTAATTGACACACACAACGACTTTTTAATGCAGGTTACAGACAGTGCTTCAGTAGCGTATAGAAACAACGAGTTTGCTTTGGACAAAGATTTAAAAGGGAAAACACATATTGATTTAAAAAGACAAAAAGAGGGTGGATTAGATGTACAGGTATTTTCTATTTTTTGTACAGGCGACATGAAAACCCCATTTAGTTTTGCCAACAGACAAATTGATTCCTTAGATGCTGTGATTGCCAGAAATCCGAATAAAATTGTAAAAGCAGTAAACAGTAGTGATATATTGAAAGCAGTGAAGCAACACAAATTTATTGCTATGCTTGGTGTAGAAGGTGGACACATGATAGAAGATGATTTAAACAAACTAGACTTCTTGTTTAAACGGGGAGCAAGATATATGACCCTCACATGGAATAACTCAACATCTTGGGCAACTAGTGCTTATGAAGAAACTTTCAAAAAAGATTTGACACATAAAGGGTTGACAGATTTTGGCAAACAGGTTGTAAATAGAATGAATGAATTAGGTATAATAGTGGACATTAGCCATGTTGGTGAACAAACCTTTTGGGATGTGATAAAAACAACTACAAAACCAATTATTGCTTCACACAGTTCAGTATATAATTTATGCAATCATCAAAGAAATTTGAAAGATGACCAAATAAAAGCTATCGCAAAAAATGGTGGTGTGATACAAGTAAATTTTAATCCTCCGTTTATAGACAGCAGTTTTGCGAAGAAAGAGAATATCTTTTTTCAAAAACATAAAATTGAGACTGACTCTTTGGTAAAAAGTGGTATGGACGGTTGGGTTATGGAAAACTATCTATATAGCAAGTATAAGGACGAAGCAAATGCAATGAGACCACCATTATCACTACTCATTCAACATATTGAATACATTATCAATTTGGTTGGAGTAGATTACATTGGACTTGGTTCTGACTTTGACGGAATTAATATTACGCCACAGCAATTAGATGATGTAACAAATTTTCCATTAATTACAAAAGCATTGGTTGACAAGGGTTACACCAAAAAAGACATTACGAAAATATTAGGGGGTAATTTTTTAAGAGTGCTTAAAGCCAATGAAAAAACTAACGACTAAAAAAGACTACCAGACTAAAACTACCGCTAACATGGGGTTTTGCAATATTGGGGCAGGACGTTGTAATCTTCATCATTAGCAACATGGCAGCAGTTGTTCGGGCAGGACAAGCATCTATGGGCTTTTGGTTGTTATCTTGTACATTTGTTTTTCAATCAGCAGCGGTTCCGGGTGGACGTTTTTCAAATCCCCCAACATCGCAAAGCCCTGTTCGTTATGCGTCAGCTTAGGACGACCGTAAACCAACAAACGACAGACAGAAATG
>CAZJXN010000340.1:0-1761 GCA_964549655.1 uncultured Saprospiraceae bacterium | reverse complement strand
ACGGCGTACAAAGACTTTTACTTTCGTAAATCGTTCGTCTTTAATCAAAAGTTGTACTAAATGAGAACCGACTAATCCAGTTGCACCAATGACAATTGCTTCCATAAAACCTGATTTTTGTTTAAAGTAAATATTCCTTTGCAATGAAAGTAATCAAATAAAACTCAATTACAATATTTCTAATTTTGAACACTGCCTACTGCTAACTTAAAACTACCTACTGATTAAAGTGACTATTTTCTATAAAACACGTCTAATGGTTTAATTGCACGATTATTTAATCCAAAACAAGCACAAGTTTGTTCTCTCTAAAAATCAGTAATATGGAAACGAAAGTATCATTTAAAGAATTAATAAACGGCGAAAAACCAGTATTGGTGGATTTCTCCGCAGAATGGTGTGGACCTTGCAAAGCGATGGCGCCCATTTTGAAAGAAGTGACCAAAGAAATAGGCGACAAGGCCAAGGTGGTAAAAATAGACGTAGATCAAAACGAAGCCTTAGCCGAAAAACTCAATATCATGGGCGTTCCCACGTTCGTCTTGTTTAAAAATGGCGAAGTGAAATGGCGGCAGTCCGGTATGCAATCGGCAGTTCAATTAGTGAATGTCATTGAGCAGTTTGCGTAATTGTAATCTGGCGCATTTCCAAAATGTGCCAGATTTACTGAAAATCTTTTTGAATGGGTCGCCTACTCTACTATTTAGTTTTAAAACCTATATCCTTACTACCGGCATTCATTTTGTACGGCTTGTCCGATGTACTTTTTGTAATTCTTTATTACATTGTTAAATATCGCAGAAAGGTCGTTTCAACCAATTTGCGCAACTCCTTTCCACAAAAAACCGAGTCGGAAATCCGTGCGATTGAATCTAAATTCTACCGCCATTTGTGTGATTTGATGTTGGAAGGCATTCGCAATTTCAGCATTTCCAAAGCGGAATTGATACGCCGTTGTCCGATAGTGAATCCCGAATTTTTCGACTCCTACCTTGCGCAAGGCAAAAGTGTAATTATTGTAGCTGGTCATTACAACAACTGGGAAACGGCGGCAATGGCATACGCCCCGCAGATTGCGTACCATCCTATCGGCATTTATAGCCCGCTCGCCGACCCTTTTATGGATAAAAAAGCAAAAGATTCTCGCTCGCGTTACGGTTTGGAAATGGTCTCCAAAAAAATCATAAAAGAAACCTTTGAAAAATATCGCAACCGCCTCACCGCCACGATGTTCGGTGCCGACCAATCTCCTTCCAACGCCACAAAAGCACACTGGATGACTTTTTTAAATCAAGACACGGCTGTACTATTTGGTACCGAAAAATTTGCGGTAGAATATGACTATCCAGTTGTTTATGGACACATTGCAAAAATCCGACGCGGTCATTATCAAATATCCTTCACTACTATTGAAGATAACCCCACCACTGCTCCCTACGGCTCCATCACCGAAAAACATACGCGAATGCTGGAGCAGTATATTCTCGAAGCGCCAGAATATTGGTTGTGGACACATAAAAGGTGGAAACGGAAACGGGAGGATGGGAGCTTGAAAAAGTAATGAATAAGATTTAAATTTGAGAAAACTTTTTAAGCTATGACTTCATCAGAAGAATTTTTAGAACCACTAAAAAAATTAGGCAAGATTAATGAAGATGAGACTTTTGAGTCACTTTTTTTTCCAGCCGTACGCTTTTAGTTAGGTGAAAAAAATACAAAGTTCTTTGATAAGTTGAGAAAAAGATAGGAGGTGTAAATTTG
>CAZJXN010000339.1:0-1799 GCA_964549655.1 uncultured Saprospiraceae bacterium | reverse complement strand
CGTCCAAAGACGCTAAGATATGAGGTTCGAGTCTGGTGATTCAGAACCAGTGGTAGAGACTCAGAACCAGTATCTGGAGACTTGAATCAGTGTTAAAAAATAATTTTTTTCTTTGGCGAAAGTGCTATTTTGGAGCGAATTAAAAAGTGGTATATTCATATGAAGAAGTTATTTTATATTGGTCTGATTGGGATCGCGTTATTTGAGCTACTGAATGTATATTTTATCATGCCAATGCCGGGCAGTCAGCAGGTAAATAATCTCGATATATCTTATTTTTTACATACTTATCGTTGGTTTTTTCGCGTTGGGTTCGGGCTGTTAGCGATAGTAGGTACGGCGAGCGCATTTCGCATTCGGCATAAATGGATACCGGCAGTTGTGCTACTGATCGTAGGATTTGTAGCGTATCAATTTAATTTTAAAATGAGCGCGCAAAGTATGTTTCAGCAGCCGCAGCAATTGATCATGCTTTCGAGTTTGGAAAATAACATTGATGAAGATCGCATTATATTAGGTATTGAAAATCAAGGGGAAGCGAAAGCATATCCGATTCAATTTTTGACGTATCATCATCAAGTTCGGGACACCATTGGCGGCAAGCCGATCATGGTTACGTATTGTAGTGTGTGCCGCTCCGGGCGTGTATTTGAGCCAATGGTGAACGGAAAATCGGAACAATTTCGATTAGTCGGCATGGATCAATTTAATGCTATGTTTGAAGACCAAACCACAAAAAGTTGGTGGCGACAGGAAAATGGAGAAGCAGTAGCAGGACGTTTGAAAGGCACGTTTCTTCCAGAAATAGCTTCCATGCAAACGACTTTAAAAAAATGGCTGACCTTACATCCGCAAAGTCTTATTATGCAATCTGATGAAGGTTCTGTAATGGAATATGATTCATTAGCAAAATTTGAACAGGGTAAAAGTAAAGGCGACTTGACGCGCACGGACAGCCTTTCGTGGAAGGACAAATCGTGGGTAGTCGGTATTCAAATCGGTGATAAAAGTAAGGCGTATGATTGGAATCGCTTGAAAAAAGAGCGGGTTGTGAATGATGTAATTGACAATCAAGCTATTGTATTAGTTTTGTCGGAAGATGATAAAAGTTTTGCAGCTTTTGAACGACCCGCTTCCAACAACTTATTTAGTATTCAGAACGACACGTTACAAAGTGATTCTTTTAGTTATAATTTGGCTGGTAAGTCTTTAACAAATACTGCTATTTCATTAAAGAAAGTGCCTGTATATCAGGAATTTTGGCATAGCTGGCGCACTTTTCACCCTCAAACAGAGAAATATTAATATAATATGACCACCAAATCTTTTCGTTGGGATCCCAATATGATTGTGGCTGCCTCAGCAGTGGTGATTGGTGTTTGCGCGCTTTTTGTGTCCATTGTACAAACGAATTTGCAGCGCAAGCAATCTTATGCTGCGGCGTGGCCTCATCTGGAAATCAACACTAATATGTTAGAAAATAAATTTTATTTTGTAGTAAAAAATAAGGGAACCGGTCCGGCTATCATAAAAAGAGTGCGTTTGAGTTATAAAGGTAAAGAATATAGTTCTCCGATACAATTAGCAAAGGAGATAACCGGCAAAACTTCGATGGCTTACTTTTCAGACGGGCTGAAGAAACGGGTCATCGCACCTCAAGAAGAAATCGAATACTTTTTTCTACCAAAAAAAGAGGATGCCGAGCAATTTGATAATGAAATAAAAAATATACAGCTTCGTATAGCCTATGCCTCCGTATATGACCAGCTTTGGGTGACTTTTGAAAATCAGGATGTAAT
>CAZJXN010000338.1:0-1803 GCA_964549655.1 uncultured Saprospiraceae bacterium | reverse complement strand
ATGAATGATGCGGCGAGGGATAATGGATATAAGTATAATGGCAAGGAATGGAATGAGGATTTTGGATTGAATTGGTACGACTATGGGGCAAGGTGGTATATGCCGGATATTGGAAGATGGGGGCAAGTGGATCCCCTAGCTAATAAAATGTCTCGTTATTCTCCTTACAACTATACTTTTAATAATCCATTGAGGTTTATAGATCCAACTGGAATGGCTCCGTTTGGTGACTTGTACAATGAAAATGGGAAAAAAATAGGGACTGACAATAAGGATGATGGAAAAGTATTTGTAGTAACAAATAACAAAGTAGCTAACAGTCTTAAAAAATCAGGTGGAGTAGTATCAGATGCTAGTCAAGTGGAATCCGCGGTAGAATTACCGACAGCATCTGTACGAGCAAAAATGGGAGAAGCAGTGGATAGATCAAATTCTCGAAACGATAACAGGACTGATGCATTCAGAGGAGATGATGACGAAGGAGGATTTCATGAAGAAGGTGGGGTGTACGGCAAAGATGAGAATGGAAACTACCAAGTTATCCCTGCCAAACCTGGAGTCAAAACTGAACCTGACGCGGGTAATATGGCAACTGTTAGCCCTAATGATCCTGCAGATCCAACAAATGCTCCGTTAATCGTGCGCGAAGGCTCTTTCCACGTACATCCGGGTGGTACTAGATTCCCAAGCTCTAGTACTGTTATGGGTGGTCAGACTCGGTCATTCAATCAAAATCCGACTGATCCACAAGATTTTAACGAAGCCAGTAATTATCCTGGTAACTCGTATGTGTTGGGAGCTAAAGGCACGGTCACTATTTTTAACGGAAGAGGAACAGTGGCAACCTTCCCTTTAAATAAATTTATAAGTATTGGCAATGAGAAAAAATAGATTAATTGCACTCACGGCAGTATTATTTACTTCGATAACTCTTTTTGCACAAAGACCGATAAAAATTAACTTATCAATCGATGGAAAGGAGTGTCCAAGTATAGAATACTCAATTGTTTTTATAACTCCAGATTCCAGCGTGGAGATAAAATCCGTAGATGGTTATTTTGTTCCAGATACATCTTTGGTCAAGAGAGGCGATATAGCTATTAAATTTGGAAAGCAAGAGCTAGTGTTCAAAAATCTTACTTTAGGAGTTCACAAAGGAGGAAGTGAGTGGAGTGTATCAGTAGATTATCCTCCGCTAATACCAGAGGAGTCCTACTCAAAAGACCCTAAAGTGAAATGGGCTTATTCAATTGTACCAGGCAATAATGCTTTGATTACAGAATACAGATACATTAAACCAAAGAAAATTAGGTGCAGAAAATTACAGTAATTCTGTACCCTGCTGGCGCGGGTCTACGTCGCGTACGCTTGCGCTGGACTGCGTCCGGCGATTGGTCAGTAAGCTGTTATTTGAAGCGGCTGTGCCGCATTACAGGTTGGTTGTTCATACTCTGGAGTATATAAACCATTCAGGCGTGGGCTTAAGAAGTGTTAGCCCGCGCCTTTTTTTGACCTCTTCTACCTTGACCTGCCGGTATGAAGCTGCGCAAGATTGTAAAAGTAGGCGCGACGGTACAGTACGAGCAAGACTACCTCAGCGGCATCGAGTACCGAAAAGTCGGCACCAACAGCAAGCGCGTCGAAACCATTTACCATAATGAAGGGCGTTTCTATAACTTGAATGTAGAAACGAGTAACACCCTGCTCTGGCGTAAAGAGTATGCCCTACGCGACCACCTCGGCAACACCCGCTTGATGTTTGCTGATAAAAATGCCAACGGAATCGTAGATGTAACCAACAGT
>CAZJXN010000337.1:0-1839 GCA_964549655.1 uncultured Saprospiraceae bacterium | reverse complement strand
TTCACAAATCCCGTTTCACAATTCACAAATCCCATTTCACAATTCACAATTCACAAATCACAATTCACAAATCACAAATTACCAATCCGGTTTCTTGTTTTACTTTTTAGCTTTGTTAAAGTGTAACTAATTAACAGAATTGTCGTTACTTTGGTAACTTAACGATTTTTTAAATATGAAGTATATTATTGGCTTACTCCTATTGTTTAGTGCAATTTTCACTTTTGGGCAATCGGTTGAAGATTTGGAATTGCAACTAAAAGACGCAAGAGACAGCAAAGAACGTATGACGCTGTCGTATGAATTGGCAGAGGCATACTCTAAAACGGATGCAAAAAAAGCGTTGGATTATGCGCGTAAAACCTACGACTTAGCCACCAGCGCGAAAAATAACAGCTTGGCAGCGCAAACCGCTTTCCTCATTTCCGATTTGTATGACAAACAACGCAGAGATAACGAAGCCGCCAATTGGCTCAAAACGACCGTGAGTTTTGCAAAGCAAGCCGGCGATGCGGATTTGATTATCAGAGCGGTGGTCAAACAAGGAAAGTTAGCGGGCAAAGACCGTGATTATCGGAAAGCGTCTCAGATTTATGAAGAAGCATTTACTTATTTTAGTTCCAAAGGGACGAGTATCAGCAGTTTAGAACGAAGATATGATTTACAAAAAGCGCAATTAGAACGAGAAAAACGCGATTTGGAAGGGCAACGCAACCAGCTCGAAAACGACATTAAATCATTGATGTCCGAACGCGATCAATTGAGTTCCGACAAAACCAATTTGCAAGCAAAGCAGGAAGAATTGGTGCAAGCCAAGCAAAAGGTAGAAAAAGAAATTACTAAAAAGTCAGAAGAATTGGAAACGGTATCGCAGGAAAAAGCAAAAGTCTCGGCATTGGCAGAGGAAAAAGAGGCACAAGTGAAACAGCTTTCGCGGGCGGCGTTGGAGCAGCAAGCGGCGGTAGATGCAGCGCGGGCGCAGGTAGCAGAGGCACAAGTAGAGAGTGTAAAGAGTGAAAATATTCGTAATATGGCGATTGGTGGCGCGGCGTTTTTTGTAATGGTGTCGCTTTTGTCGTATTGGCGGTATCGCACGAGCCGTCGGGCAAAAGGCGTATTGGAAGAAAAAAATAAAATCATTGAAAAAGAGCGGCAGAACTCGGATAATCTGTTATTGAATATTCTACCTCATGCCATTGCACAAGAACTGAAAGAACACGGAAAAGCACGCGCCCAGCGATTCGACCAAGCGACGGTTTTGCTCGCAGATTTTAAAAATTTTACTAAAATAGCGGAAAAACTCACGCCAGAAGAGTTGGTCGGGCAATTGGATACGTGTTTCAAAGCGTTCGATTTTATTATTCAGCAATATCCTGATATTGAGAAGATTAAGACAATTGGTGATGCGTATATGTGCGCCAGTGGCTTGACTAAAAATGCGGCTTATCCAGATAATCTTTTGCGTGCTGCTATAGAAATGCAGGCATTTTTAGAGGAACAACGATTGGAAAATATTCGACTCGGCAAACTCTTTTTTGAAGCGCGTATCGGTATTCATACGGGTCCGGTGGTAGCGGGTGTAGTGGGCGTGAAAAAATTCGCTTATGACATTTGGGGTGATACGGTCAACATTGCTGCTCGCATGGAAGCAAGCTGCGAAGAAGGGCAAATCAATATCTCCCAAACAACGTACCAGTGGGTGGCTTCTCATTTTGAGTGTCAATATCGAGGCAAAATAGAAGCCAAAAATATGGGCGCGATTGATATGTATTATGTAAAGCGGGAGCTTGCAGCGGCACCATTGTCTTCGCCGAGGGGTGGAGTGGCAGCGGTGTAAAA
>CAZJXN010000336.1:0-1839 GCA_964549655.1 uncultured Saprospiraceae bacterium | reverse complement strand
ACCTCAGCCGCCTCACCGCCGCTACGAGCTACGACGTGAACACTACAAATACAGCTACCAACACCAACCGCTTCAACGAAAGCCTCACTTACGACATCCGTGGCAACATCAACGCCTTGCAACGACAAGGTTACTACGCCAGCACCTGCGGCTTTGACCAAATTGACAACCTGACCTACACCTACACACCCAATACCAACCGCATCGCCAGCATCGCCGATAATGCCCCCTTGAGCCAGCGCAGTCAAGGCTTCAACCCCGGCAGTGGCGGGGTAGGCTACACTTACGATGCCAATGGAAATTTAAAAAGTGATTCTTACAAAGGTATCAGTACGATTTTTTATAATCACCTCAATTTACCTTCCCTCATCAACTTTACCTCCGGCAACAGCATCGAATACAAGTATGATGCGGCAGGTAACAAGCTACGCAAAACGGTAAAAGTAGGCGCTACGGTACAGTATGAGCAATACTATGTAGGGGGTGTAGAATACCGTAAAACTGGCACGGGCAACACCCGCATCGAAGCAATTTATCACTCGGAAGGGCGTTATGCCAATATAGACCTGGACATAGATGACAGCCCCAACTGGCGCAAGGAGTACAATATAAAAGACCACCTCGGCAATACCCGCCTGAGTTTCGCCGATAAAAATGGCAATGGGGTGATAGATATAACTAATACTCCTGCCACTAATGATATTTTGCAAGAAAACCATTATTACCCCTTTGGTTTGAGCTACGAAGGACCATGGCTGATGAATGATGCGACGAGGGATAATAAGTATCAGTACAATGGGAAGGAACTGAATGATGACTTTGGATTAAACTGGTACGACTATGGGGCGAGATATTATATGCCGGATATTGGACGGTGGGGGCAGATTGATCCAATGGCAGAAAGTATGGCTTCTTGGTCGCCTTATTCTTATACTTTCAATAATCCATTGAAATATACCGATCCTACTGGCATGGCTCCTTTTGGAGATTACTTCGACTGGAATGGAAATTATCTAGGTTCTGACGAAGAAGATGATGAAAAAGTATATGTTGCTGACAGCAAAACAAACCTTGATGGAGCTACCACTTTTAATAACGCCCGTGATTTGGGAGTCACAATGAGTGTTTTTTCTGCATTTGCCTCTATGATTTGGAATGAATCTTCAGGAAATAAAACAGAATCTTATGCCCTTGCAAATGCAACAATGAATTTTGTTGATGAGGGTGGAAGTTCTCAATTAGAAACATTAGAAGATGTAGCACTATATAAAAATTCTTTTGCCAGAGGAACTTCTCAAAAAGAATATGATAACTATATAGATGCTGGAGGAACTGGCGCTAATTCAAGAAACGAGGTAGATGCTGCCATAAATGCTTTGATGGGATCGAAAAATCCAGAAGCTAGAGCTAATGGGCATTTCAAAGATTACGTACGCTTGCGCTGGACTGCGTCCAGTGATTTATTTTGCTGCTGTTGAATTGAAAAATTGGGTAAGTTCACAGCACTAATTATTTGCAGCGGCTGTGCCGCATTACAGGGCTGCTACAAGCGGTCATTATTGGTTGGTTGTTCCTTAATTATTTTATAGTCAGGGCGCGCGCTTTAGCGAGACCCGCGTCTTTTTTTATGAAGGCTGAAAATGGCTGTGACGCAGTCGCCTCCTGCGCGTCGTAATACCAGTATGCAGTTGGCTATACGCAGTTGGCAGTCAGTAAGTGATTGATTTACATGGTTTTAAAATAATTTAACACGCCATTTTAATTTCATTTTAGTATAAGTAATAAAACGGCGCACATGAGTACCAAATACAAAGTCCAAAATCCAGAAGGCTCTTATTT
>CAZJXN010000335.1:0-1851 GCA_964549655.1 uncultured Saprospiraceae bacterium | reverse complement strand
TTTGAATGGGTTTAGAGTTAAGGAAGTAATAACTAGGATGGCAGACCCTAACGAAAAACATAAATCACTTTTGGGTATTGCACTTGATGCAGGCTTTAACTCAAAATCCAGTTTTAACCAAGTTTTCAAACAGCACACAGGGAAAACACCATCTGAATATATGCTTTAAATAAGTCCAAAATCCTGATATTGGACTTCCAAAAACATACTTAGGGCGAAAACAAATTTAGTGTGAGATAATTTTGAACCAAACTTAAATTATTTCAACAATGAAAAAATCAATCATTTTTTTCCTGACACTTCTTGTGTCGTTCTCTGTTTTTAGCCAATCAAGTAAAGTACTTGACCTCAATAAGGAATATAAGGATTTGCCTTTGAGCAAAACAGAAAGCCAACTTTTTAAACTCTCACTTAGCAAAGATGGCGTTTATCAGTTTTGTATTTTACAACAAGGTGTTGCCACCCACATTGTTTTGAATGATGCCGATAAAAAGCAAGTTTTTGAAAGCGATATTCCCGACGACATTGATGGATATGAAAAGTTTGAATACAAACCACAAGTAAATGGTGTTTTCTATTTAACCATTGAGAGATTCGATAACGAACAGAATACTGAAACGGGCAAGGCAACAGTTTTTGTAAAAAGTCTTTCAAATACTGAAATCCTTTTACGGCAAAAAATAAAAAAAGAATTGTCGGCAGAGAATCAAAAGAACGTTTTAACGGCAGATATTGACCATTTTTGGGAAGCCTTTGACAACTTAAAAATTTGTAAGACTTTTGCCGATAGTGCCAATTCATTTCAACAATTATATCTTGATAGAGCAACGGATGGCTTGATAGATTTTATACGAGTTAGAGATTTCCAGGCTGCGAAATATGTAAAATTAGTTGCCAAATATCCAAAGTTTTACAAATCATTACGCAAAAACAGTTCTGAAGTAAAAAAGTCTGAGCAAACTATCGAGAAAGTATTTCTAAAATTTAAAGAAATTTATCCAAATTTCAAGCCTTTTAAAGTTTGCTTTGCAATGGGTATAATGAACACAGGTGGTACAATTTCCAACAACTTCGTTTTGATAGGTACAGAAATTACGGCTTCAACAAAAGATATGGATTTAAGTGAATTTGAAGACAATGAATATCGTAAAATATTTGAAGGTAACGAAGACCTGCAAACAAAGATTAAAAGTTTAGTTGCACACGAATGTGTGCATACACAGCAATCCAAAAGCATTGACCCAAATAGTATAAAATGTGAGTTGCTTTATCGAACTATACGGGAAGGTTCTGCCGACTTTATCGCTGAATTGGTATCGGGCAATGAGAAAACTAACGAATATGGCGACAAAAACGAAAAGCAAATTTGGACTGATTTCAAGAATGAAATTTGTAATGAAAATTCAAATAATTGGCTTTACAACCATTCTATTGTTAAAGGTAAACCAGCAGACTTGGGATATTTTGTAGGCTATAAAATTGCGAAAGAATACTACAAAAATGCTTCGGACAAGAAACAAGCGGTAAACGACATTATAGGTATGACAAACCCACTTAGGTTTTTAGAACTTAGTAGGTACGACCAAAGCGAGAAGAAATAAAACGGCAGCTAACAGGGGGTTTACCAAAATACGGGCAGACGGAAGTTATCTTCAACTTTTTGTTCTCTATTGTGCTTCATATCGGGCAGACGTTTTTCAATTTAGCTTTTGTTTGTTATTTTCATCATCGGTTTTTCAATCATCATCGGTACCGGGCTGACGGAATACTAATTCCCGTACTTCGGCAAGCCCTATCCGTTGGTAGCCATGCTTAGACAAAACCCCAATAATTGACAATTATGAAACTATT
>CAZJXN010000334.1:0-1856 GCA_964549655.1 uncultured Saprospiraceae bacterium | reverse complement strand
ATGTGTTACACAATAAAGTTAATAAGTTTCAAAATTGTCTGTTTATTCATTACAACGTTGTCTTTTTAGGGTTGCAGCTAACGCGGAGCGGCTTGGCGAAGGTGGCGTTTTTACCACAAATGTTGATGCGGAGAACCAATGTTTGATTAACCACAAATGTGTCTGCGGAGCACTGAACCGCCACTTTTGCCAAACCGCTGTTAGGCGTTCGTTGTTTTTACTCGTTCCTAATTTTGTCGCATTAATAGTTCGTCCAAACCTTCCATTGCCAAGGTGTAACCTTCTTTGAAGCCCATTTTAATTATTGTTTCAAGTTGTTCTAAACTGTCGTATAAAATATGAGTTGTAACAAGTGTGGTGTCTCCTTTGCTGGTAAATGATATTTGCCAACTTGATTGAGGCAACTCTTTATTTGCAACTGCGTTATTGTCCGTAAAACTGTCAACCCCTGTAAATACTTTTTGATATTCAATTTTCTGGTAAGTTGTAAATGCCCAATGTTCTTCGCCTGCTGGTCCGCACATTACATAATGCCAATGTCCCCCTTCTTTAAAATCCATTGATTTTGTTTTTGCTTTCCACGGTTTTGGTGCCCACCATTGTTCTAATAGCTCACTTTGCGTATAAGCGTCCCAAACCAAAGAAATTTCTGCATCAAATTCTCTTATTACAGTAATGGAATTCTTCTCCTTGTTAACAGTAAAGTCAAATGCTAAATTCATATTACTTTTTAGTCGTTTTAATTTTCATTAATACTTTGTCCAATTCATCAAATCTACTTTCCCAAATTTTACGGAATTGTTCAAGCCATTTATCTAATTCTTTCATTTTTTTTACTTCTAATTGATAATAAATTTCACGACCATCTTGCTTTTGTTGCACCAATTCACATTCTGTCAATATTCTCAAATGTTTTGAAATAGCTTGTCTTGAAGTGTCAAAATGTTCGGCTATTGCATTTGGTGTCATCGCTTGAAGAGCAATAAGTGTAATTATTGCTCTTCTTGTTGGGTCAGCTATGGCTTGAAAAATATCTCTTCTCATTTTAAATAGAGTTATATTGTAACACGATAATTCCGCAGTCAAAATGCTTTGAATTTACCGCTTTGTAGTTTCGTTTTTCGGTTAGCTCTTTAAAAATCGGCATACCGTTTCCTATCGCTGATGGATTGATAAATAAATACAACTCGTCAATCAAATTAGCTTTTATTAGAGAGGACACGAATTTGCCACCGCCATAACAAATTAAATCACCACCATTTTGATTTTTGAGTTTATTAACTTCTTCAGTTAAGTCGCCATTTGCAATTACTGTTCTATCCCATTTTGAATTTGTCAAATTTTTTGAAAAAACAACCTTTGGCGTTGTTGTATATTTTACACCACCTTCATATTCTGGGTCGTTTGGATTTTTGAAAACATTTTCCCAATGTGGAATAAATCCTTCGGCAAGGTTTCTTCCAAGCAAAATTGTGTCAACTGGGTCTGTAATTTCTCTTACGAATTTAATTAAGTCTTCTGTCCAAGGAAAAAGCATCCAGTCCATTTCTCCATTTGTGCCTGTAATAAAACCGTCAATGGTCATTTGCACCTGTAATTTTAATTTTCTCATTTGTCTTTATTTTTAAATATGAAACTAATCGGTTGCAAATATATGTGCAACTTTTCGGTTTCGCAAATTTATTCTCAATTATTTTGTCAGACTAGAAATGTCGGGAAGTTTGTCGTTGGTTTCGGGTCGTCCTACAATGACGCCTAACGGTTTGCAGCTACAAGAAGTTGGCGATTTCGAAGCACTAATTTGTCTGCCACCACAAAACTTGATACGAAGCACAAAGCTTCATTTAACCACTGAA
>CAZJXN010000333.1:0-1856 GCA_964549655.1 uncultured Saprospiraceae bacterium | reverse complement strand
TATACTAAATTTGCTATGAATCTTACTTTACCAACAATCTAAAACCGTATTCTTATGAGTTTGAATAGAAGAAATTTTCTACAACAAATGAGCGGCTTGACGGCTGGTCTGGCACTGGCGCCTGAGTTTTTGTTAGCAGAAACCGCACCTAAAAAGATGTTTTTCAAAATTTCTCTCGCCGAGTGGTCCTTACACAAAGCTATATTCGGCAAGAAAATGACGAATCTGGATTTTCCATTGGTTGCCAAGCGCGATTATGGGCTGGATACTGTGGAGTATGTTTCGACCTTTTTTGAAGACAAACAAAAGGATAAAAATTATTTGAAAGAATTGCTGAAACGCAGCAAAGACAATGGTGTGAAGAATCACCTGATGATGGTGGACGGCATGGGCGACTTGGCTGCACCGGACAAAAAAGACCGCTTACAAGCTGTCGAAAATCACAAGCAATGGGTGGATGCTTCTAAATATCTGGGTATCAAGCTCATGCGTGTGAATGTGAGTGGTAGTGGCGAACCGGAAGATATGAAAAAAGTAGGTGCAGAAGGTTTAAGCATGTTGGCAGAATTTGCTAAAACGATGAAAATTGACATTTTGGTGGAAAATCACGGCGGTATGTCTTCCGATGCATCTTGGCTAACCGGTGTAGTGAAACAAGCAAACACAAAAAATACGGGCATTTTGGCGGATTTTGATAATTTCTGTGTAATGAGTGAGTCGGGTATTGCAGCAGATGGTAAATGTGCGAATGAATACAATCGTTACAAAGGAATGAAAGAAATGATGCCGTATGTAAAAGGATTGAGTGCCAAAACGCACTATTTTAACGAAAAAGGAGAATGCGTAGAAACGGATTTTTACAAAATGCTACAAATTATTAAAGACGGCGGTTATCGCGGTTACATCAGTGCAGAGTTTGAAGGTCCGAATCTCTCAGAAGAAGAAGGGATTAAAAAGACGATTGCGCTGCTGAAAAAAGCGGGCGCGCAGGTGAGTTAATAAATGGAGGATGGGAGGATAAGAAGATAGGAAATGCCGAGATAAAATCGTCCTACCTTCCCATCCTCTTATCCTCATTTTGTAAATCGCCGAAACACGTTTTGCAAAGATGCCGGCAAATAAGGAATTTGTAAAATTTTAGTTAGTTTCTCTTTATTCTTGCCTTTTGTAATAAAACATTCCGTTACATCCTGAATCGTTATATCAAAAGGCGACGGTTCTATCAATTCAATAGCATCTCCAACTTGTAAATATCCTTCTTCCAACACTCGAAAATAAGTGCCGTGCCGCCGTTGTTCATAAAAATGCGCTATCATATCCGGTAAGTCAAATCGGATATTAATTCTAAAACAAGGAAAACGCGGTTGAATGGCTTGTAAAGTAGCAGTGCCAATTTTATAAATATTTCCAATTTTTATTACATCGTCCGGCATTCCTTGCGTGGTTGGGTTTTCACCAAACAAACCTGCGTTCCAGTCTTCTCTTTGTAAATGATTTTTCCAATGGTCATAATAACTTATATCATACGAATACACTGCTTTATCTACACCGCCGTGATAGCGCAAATCAGATTGCTTGTCGCCCTCAATATTTAAAAACGAAACTTGGCGGCGGTCGCTGACAGCAGATTTGAAAATGCTCGTCGTGACCATTTCTCCTTCCCATTCCACTTCTTGAGGTTGTCCAACATTTAGCGATAATAACTTCATTTTAAATTTTGTGTAATTTGACTCGCTGTATCACTTACTTTCTTTAATAAATTGGACAGTGTAGACATCATTTTACTCATCCGGTCCATTGCCATTTGCAGGCGCAAGGATTCCATTTCGCTCATCGAGTCTATGTCTTGTTTTAAT
>CAZJXN010000332.1:0-1863 GCA_964549655.1 uncultured Saprospiraceae bacterium | reverse complement strand
CGTTAGGCGTAATGCTACCAGCGACCGTGTGAACATTAACCGTCAGACAAGAAATAACAAATGAACGAAAACGACACAACACGACTTTCAAGACTGACTGCAATTTTGACACAACTGCAAACGAAACGACTTTTAACAGCTACGGAACTTGCGGGCAAATTTTCAGTTAGTATCAGAACCATTTACAGAGACATCAAAGCTTTGGAGCAAGCAGGAGTTCCGATTATAACAGAAGATGGAAAAGGTTATACATTAATGGAGGGATACCGAGTTCCACCTGTAATGTTTACCGAAGCACAAGCAAACGCTTTGATTACAGCAGAGCAGTTAGTTCTTAAAAACAAAGACACTTCATTCATTAAAGACTACAAAGAAGCAGTTGATAAAATCAAAGCAGTTTTAAAATACAGTGTAAAGGACAAAGCCAACTTACTTTCCGAACGGTTACAGTTTAGACAAAACAACAATAACGAAAAAACAAGTAATTATTTATCGGATTTACAATTTGCACTAACAAACTTCCGCCTGACAGAAATAAAATACACAAACGAAAACCAAGAAAACACAAACAGAATGATTGAACCTTTTGCATTGTATAGCACACAGGAAAATTGGTTGCTTATTGCATTTTGCCGACTGCGAAAAGAATATCGGGCATTTAGACTTGACCGAATAAAACAGTTGCGAATACTCAACGACACTTTCAATCCGCACAAAATTACATTGGAAAAATATTTTGAGATGTGTCGTGAAAAATATTTTTCAAACCCCTGACATACTGTTGTCATAACCTGATTTTAGTTTTGTGGCTCACTAAAAAAAAGTAAAATGAACAAAGTAAAAATTGAGCCATTTCAAGTAATTGGCATTTCGGTAAGAACCACAAATGAAAACAATCAGGCTGCAAAAGATATCGCAGATTTGTGGGGTAGATTTATGAATGACAAAGTTTTGGAAGCAATTCCAAACAAAATTGACAACACTGTATATTCGATATACACGGATTATGAAAGTGACCATACCAAGGATTACACTACAATATTGGGTTGTAAAGTAGAAAATCTGCATACTATTCCTGACGGAATGATTGGCAAATCGTTTGAAGGTGGAAACTATGCGAAACTATCCGCCAAAGGAGATTTAATGAAAGGCTTGATAGTGAACAAATGGATGGAAATTTGGAAAATGGATTTAGATAGAATGTTCACAGCAGATTTTGAAGTTTTTGGTAAAAAAGCTCAAAATCCGACAGATGCAGAAATAGATTTTTTAATTGCTGTAAAATAGAGAAAAATGATTGAGCAACTTCATAACTACTATCTGAACAAAGAAGAGCCCAACAAGAGTTGCTTGCTTGCATTGCGGAGTATTATTCTTAATCAGGATACAGACGTTACTGAAACGCAGAAGTGGGGAATGCCCTGCTTCTGCTATAAGAAAAAAATGTTTTGCTATTTGTGGACAGATAAAAAGACGGACGAACCTTACATTCTTATGGTAGAAGGAAAATACCTTGACCATTCTGAATTGGAAGAAGGTGACCGTTCCCGAATGAAGATTTTCAGGGTTAATCCAAACAAAGATTTGCCAATAAAGACAATTGAGAACATTTTGCAAAAAGCATTGGACTTATACAGAACAGGCATCATAAAACCAAAAGATTGACCGACCTCAAAGCACATACGCCTAACAGCGGTTTGGCAAAAGTGGCGGTTCTGTGCTTCGTATGACAGTTTTTCGTAAATTTGAATTGTGCGCTTCGTATGAACATTTGTGGTAGAAATCGCCACCTTCGCCAAGCCGCAAAACGTTGTAGCCAATTTTAGATAAAAAAGCAATTATGAAAAAATCATACCTTGGATT
>CAZJXN010000331.1:0-1908 GCA_964549655.1 uncultured Saprospiraceae bacterium | reverse complement strand
TTTTCATGTTTTTGGAATTTAAGGTAAAAAAAGAATTAGCGGTCTGATTTAATGAGGACTACCGTTTTTTGGACGCCACCCTTTACAATACGAATGTAATAGGTTCCAGCCGACCGGGTTGATAAGTCAAACTGACCGTCGCCTAACTGCCTGTAAAACAACACTCTCCCAAGTGCATCAAAAACGGATACGTTCGTTTCGGCTGGAAAGTCGTTGGTTTGGAGTTGGAAAATACCAGTTGTTGGATTAGGCAACAGCCGTACTTCTCCCTCTACCAGTGTAGCATTTTCTGGTAGCTTAAAGGCGGCACTTTGTTCTTCGCCGTTGGGAGCAAAGGCAGAGATGCAGTCGTTTCGACTCACTCGATTGCCTGCATTGTCATATTCTAAGCAAATGCCGGTTTGGGCATCTGCTTTCCAAAGCAGCAAAAACAGTGGAATAAAAAAAGTCATTTTTTTCATGTGGTGCTTATTTTAGGTGATACCCCAGCGAAAGCTGGAGCAGAAAAACCTGTTCACTTGCCTCCGCCCCAGCAAAAGAGCGCTGGGTGTGACAGCGCCTTCCAAATCTGCCAATTTTTTCAGGCGGTTCAACCAAGTTGCTTGTAATCCGTACTCCCATTTCTCCGTGACTTTATAAAGACCTAAGCCCAGGTTGAATCCATAATTCACTTTTGACAAACCGTCTCGATTATCCACAAATCGAAGCGGATCTTTATCAGTGCCGCTAAACAGGAAGTCTATCCTCGGTCCCAATTGCAGTTGTAGCTTCGTCTTGCCATTGATGGGGTTGAAATTGGCACAGGTGCTAAAAGCAGCATAGTTCACTTGAATCTGCTCCGGATCGCCAAAACCAACCCTACCGGGTTCTGGTCTTTGTTCCTTTTCTGTATCGGTAAATTGCCCGCCGCTGCGATAGACCCACAGGTCTGAACTCAGGGAGAACAAGCCTTTGTCAAAATACTCCGCTCCTACTCCCACCGAATACCCTAACAATGGTGCTTTGTACTGCTCCGTCCTGGATCCGTTTAGCTGCACGTACGTCCAGTCGAGCGTGGCGTGGGTGATGCCAGCGCGGAGGTGGAGGGTTTGGGCGTGGGTTATCTCACTGCACAAAATGACAATAGCTGATAGCATTAAATGAACCTTCATGTGAAAATTACTTTAATAAAAGTAAAATTTATAAATCGCTATCTCTCAAATAACCTTTTAGATTGGTTAAAAGAAAGCCTCTCTAATAAAAAAGATTTTCTACCAATGTGTAACATAAGCGTGTCATTTAAAAAGGAATTTTTATATTCAGAATAAGAAAATCTTTTTTCACTTGATAAATGAAAGGTTAAAGCGCCTTCAAATAAAGGTAGAATTTTAAGTTCGTCTCCTGTCGCAAATTTCTTATATTGATAGTTCAAGTATTGATCTGAATAAATCTTATCAAAGTGTATTCCATTCAAGCGCAAAATATTGATGCCTATATACGCATAGATGGTATCTTGATCTAACAAAATGGTATCTAGCGATTGGTTTTGGACTTCAATTGGAAACGACAAATCAAAAGTTTGCCTCTGTTTACTTGCTGAAAACCATGGCATACTATTTTGTAGCATAACATCTCCAACTTGTACTTCAATCCCTTTGTCATTTAGAATCTTATATTGACTATACATTTCGTAATGATACCAAGGATAGATCAAGCTGCATCCAATACTCAATAAGATTATTAATATACAAACTATAAATTTTACCATTAGTGTATCAACGTCTAAACTTAATTAAGAAATTCTTCGTGTAAGCATCAGCTTGATACTCATTACACTGCCCATATATCCCACATCCTATGTTTCCATAAGGATTCCCCGCTCGCGCTGGTCTGCCTCACCCTCAAAAAAACACGCACGCTGCCGCCGGA
>CAZJXN010000330.1:0-1927 GCA_964549655.1 uncultured Saprospiraceae bacterium | reverse complement strand
GAGCTTAAATTGGGGAATGTAAATTGCGCGATTTGCACGAAACCAATTATTTAATCTTTCAAAAACCATTTTTTATGAAAAAGTTTATTTTTTGTATTGTTCCTGTTTATAGGATTAAGCGTACAAGGCTTTGCGTCCACAGAAATACAACAGATTGATGTGGTTAAATACAACAAAGAAAGTCTAAATACATTGCCAATCAGTGATTTGAAAGTATTTGCTGATAAAATTGAAATAAAGAATACTATCACAGAACAGGAAAACACGACTTTGTATCAAAATGAAGAGGAATTATTTGGATGTTGGCTCACTACGCTTCATTGCTCTTGCGCTAGCATAAATACGCAGTGGTGTAATCAGGGGTTTCATGGTAGTATGATGCAATGGTATGATAATATTTGTGGACAGGCTTGTGGCTGATGAATAAGTCAAAATCAAATTAGCAAGCAACCCTGCAAAAACTAAAATAGAATGAGCAGAGTTGCTTTTATCTAAAGTAAAACTATTTCTTTTCCATATTAAATGATTTTCAATGAAAAGAATTATTCTGCTATTTCTTTTTATCTTGAAGGGTTTTTTATTTAATGCCCAGAGTGTAGCTGACTATACGATTTATTACAATTTTAAATGTGTTTCGGATACGATTGAGAATGAATTTTTTACTCCAGAGGAGTTTATTCTTTACAGAGTCGGTCACGAGTCAAGGTTTGTATCAAGTGGGCGATATTACAATGATTCAACCACTGTTGTATTCGAGAAAACTCATCCTCAACCAATGTTCAATTCGCAAGAGGAAGTTCAAAAATATATAGATTTGATTGCGGAAAAAAGAGACCGAAAAAATATACAATCCGATTATAGAATTACTAAAAACTTCGAGACAAGCAATTTTACTTCTTTACTCATCTTTTCACTACCTATTCAGTACCAGGAAGAAACAATGAATTTTTTATGGGAGATTACAAATGAAACGGACACCATACTCGGGCTACCCTGCATTAAAGCATTTACAAATTACGGCGGGCGGCACTACTTTGCCTGGTTTACTTTAGCAGTTCCTATCAACGACGGTCCTTATGTGTTTCAGGGCTTACCGGGTTTAATCTTGAAAGTAATCGATGATAGAGGATGGTATAATTTTGTGGTAACGAATATCATAACTGAAAAAACAAACCGGTATTGGAACCCGGAATTTATGAATAAATTCAGTCAAAAAATAGATCGAAAAACATTTGTGAGTAAAATGACAGAACTCAAACGTAATCCACAAATGCCAGCAGAGGTGTTGAACTTTTCGGAGGAAGCAAGGCTGAAAAGGAAAAAAGCTTATGAAAAGCGATTTGACTTCTTAATAGAGCAAAATTGATGAGATATCATGAGTCTTTCTTTTATATTTTCACTTAAATTTAGCTATACTCAGAAAATATCAAAAATAGTGATATAAGATAAGCGGGATATTTTAACCATTAGTATCCAGCGTTACTTTCAAATATTTTAAAATGAAAAAAACTGCTTTATTTTGGGTTTTTCTTTTACAGAGTTATTTATTCAATGCCCAAAGCACCGCCGAATATACGGTTTACTACCATTTTATATCCACTTCAGACACAATTAGTAACACGTTCTTTCGCCCACAAGAATTTATGTTGTATCAAGTGGGACAAGAATCTCGGTTTATAATGGATGTGGATTATTACAATGACTCTGTAAGAGCTGTTTTTCAAAAAGAATATCCGCAACCGGTCATCACTTCTTCAGAAGATATACAGAAACGGTTGACCCTTTTTAGAGATAAGGTAAAAACTAAATCGGGACCTTTAAATTACAAAATCAGTAAAAATTTTGAAACAGGGAATTTTATTTCCGTCTATCCGTTTTCGCTACCTACCCAATACCTCGAAGAACCCATGCCTTCCGAGTGGGAAAT
>CAZJXN010000329.1:0-1930 GCA_964549655.1 uncultured Saprospiraceae bacterium | reverse complement strand
TCACTAATCACCATTCACTAATCACCATTCACTAATCACCATTCACTAATCACCATTCACAAGTGCCGCCAACTGCCAGCTACCATTGGGTTGTTTCATAAAAGTGGCACGATAATCATAAGGCGAACCAATAAATTTTCCATAAATAAAGCCCTCTTTTTTATCCGCATATTTTACTTTTACCCAATAATCCGCTTCGCCGTCCACCATATCTTCTTTTGCTTTCCAATCTATTACAGGTAGAATATCATAAGAAATTGTTTTTAAAATCTCGCTATTTACATTTGTACCGGCGCGTACGCGTACGCCCTCGCCCGTGAGTACGCCTACGGTGCTTGCATCATACGTATCGGGAAAGGTGGCGGTGTAATAAGGTGCTACAAAATTGTCCCGACTTTGGTCGAATACGCCGCCTTGCGTTATTACATTTTTTAAAATTTGCCACACCTCCGAGCTGTCTTTATTTACATCCAATTTCCATTTTTCTACAAAAGCTGCCACGCCAAACGGATTGCCACCAAAGCCATTTTCAATACTATCGCCGAGTAATTCAATCAATTTAAACTCATTTTTTTCTTCTAAAATTTGTAATAAACCTTCTCGAAAGACATAAAACGCCGTGTCCGTCTGCCCTTCATCTACCGGATAGATTTTGCCAGGTTCTATGATTTGTTTTGCTGGCATTAGCTTGGGTTTACTTTTCAATAATGCTTCGTAGGTACGCCGCACCGAGTCACGATTGACGACTTGAGTTGTCTTGGTAGCGGTTGTCTGTTCGGATTTGGAATTATTATTACAAGCAAAAAAGAGACTTATAATAAACAGCAATGTCAGAAAGAGCGTGTTTTTCATACAGCAAATGATTTTCAGGAAAAGTAGAAAGAAAATTTGAGTCTCCTGCAGATTTTTTCACGCAAAGCCGCAAAGTTTTTTTCTTAAAACTTAATATCAAAATATCAAAATATCAAAATATCTTATTCCTTTGGAAAATCATCTAAAATATCATCTTGCGTGGGCGCAGGTTCAGTGGATTTTATTAATTGAAGACTCCATATTCCTGCTAAACCCATCATGATTACTATCCAGAAAAATGGGTAACCCATCTTCACTGCATCCACAAAAGTGTCGTTGCCACCAAAATCTGGTATGAATTGTAACGTAAACAAACTCAGCGGAATAGGGAGTAAAATACATCCGCCCACGACAAGTGCCTGCTGCCAGCGGAGTGGGGTCAACCAGCGTTGAGTCACTAAATGAAAAGAAAGGGCTGTAATAATCAATGTAATACCTTGCATTACAAACAACCAATTTTGATTATTAAGCAATCCATAGAATCGATTGTAAAGCGTGAGTAGCAGTGCTTTTTCCAAAAAATAAGCTGCCAGTGCCACAAAATATAATTCTATACCTGCCGAAAACAGCCTTTGCGTAGGGAAGCGACCGGTGTTATAAAATGGCAATAAGTAAGCGCCAATTGTAAGCGCACCAATGAAAAAAATGGAGTAATGAAATTGAAAAAGCCAGTCCAGCTCTGCCCAACCGATGAACACCGTGACTTCCAGTAGCCATATCAATAAAGCAAAAATTGCCAACCCAAGTATAAAAAATAGGGACTTGCCCCAAGCTATTTGCATTTAAAAAGTGGATTATTATGCTACTAACGTAAAAATCACCAAAAAATTTGCGGATTCCACGGAACTTCATTGGCTCGTAAAAAGTTTAGCTTACATTCGTATTATTATTTCACTATAACCTCTCATTAAATGAAACAGCTTTTATTAAGCATTTTATTCGTAGGCACTTTCGGGGCACTACAAGCACAGACCACTCCGAGCAAAACGGCTGACATTCGCAAGGTATTGCAAATGTCGGGTCAAGCCAAGGCAGGTGTGCAAGTGATGGAAGCCATGTTTGGACAATTCCAACAATC
>CAZJXN010000328.1:0-1965 GCA_964549655.1 uncultured Saprospiraceae bacterium | reverse complement strand
AGCCGTTGTTCTCCGCTTTTATAATTATGTATTCTTCTTTTCCGATGGATAGAATTTGTGTTCAGAATCGAGAAAAACAACATAAAATATATGTCCAATAATGTGCCCCGCAACTCTGCCTTTTTGCCCTGCAATTTTCATTATTACCGCCCAAACAAGTTCTCTATCAGGAAACGGATTGCTAAACTCAGAATTTGCAGGGAAATCTCCATAGACTTTAATAAATTTCTGCTGTTGTTCGGCTTCAATTCTATTGACATTACAGATGTAGCCAAATTTTTCCAACATATATGCAAGGAGGTCTGTGTCCTGCCATTCCGAGTAGGTTTGCCCCGGAGGAATTTGCACATTAAATTGAAAGTCCTTAAAACTAAACAGCATCAAAGGTCTTTCTTCTACTACTTGACGTTCATTTCTATTGTTTGCTTTACGGTCAATAGATGAGTCAAGAGCGTTAAAGTTTTTATTTTTCTTGCTCTTGCTGCTCATTAAGAAAGTCAGTTTTAAATTTTTGAATGTCGCCTAAAAAAGGAATTGCTCCATACTTGCCTAATAAATAATCCTTTTCAAAAGAAGCGTCATTACGAACCGAGGCTTGATTTATTTTGTACTCTACCAATGAGTATAAATCAGTTGCGCCTATTTTATTTTTTTCGGCAAACCAAATCTGGTCTCTTCGGAAAATATCTTTACGAAGTAGGTTTGTGTCATGTGACGCAAAGATTAATTGTGCATTCTTATTTACTCTTGAATGAAAAAATTTAACTAGTTCCATTGTAAGTAAAGTATGCAACCGAGCATCTAACTCATCAACTATTAAAATTCTTCCACTTTGTATTGTATCAAAAATTGGACCGAGTAAACTGAAAAGTTTCCTTGTTCCTTTCGATTCTAAACCAAAATCAATTGTTTCATACTCAAAAAACTCTTCTGCCTCGTTGAATTTTTTGTGTTGAGTATTGATTGAAATTTGTTTAGTCTCAACAGTAGAACTCTCGGACTTTCTTGCTTTATCTTGCAGTTTTTTCAATGCCGATAAAACAGTATCCATTTCATTAGATAATTCGGCAGGAACATTTCGCAAGGATTTTCCCAAAACATCGTTCTCCTCTACAATCTCGATATTATCAAACCCTATTTGAATGGATTTAAAGAACTCAATTACAATTTTTTTGAAAGCATCTTCTTTTTGAAACTTGGAAACTGTGTAGGAGGTGGTTGTATTTTCTAAACCTGAGATAATATTAAAATTGGTTTTAAACCACTTTAATATTTGCGTTGCAACCGCGCCATTAAGTTGTGCCACGGTGGATAAAAACAAAGCGTTTGGGCGAGTCTTATCTTCAAGTCCTTTTCCTTCTTTAAAGAACTGTTTATTAGGTTGTATATCTTGAAATTCTCGAGAAAAAAGTTTGGTTTCTTTCGCCGAAACCTCGTTTTTTAAAGAAAAAAGCCATTCAGAATGGACTTTTTCTTTATCGGCTTCAAATCCAAAGCGGTAACGTGTGCCTTCAATATAAAAAATCATTTCAAACGATGACGGCTCATCATCTGTTTCTGTCGATAACAAAAACCGAAGCACCTTTATTTCGTCATCTGCCTGTTTTTCATTAGAAGAAGTCAAAATGAAATTTCTAAAAAAGCCCATAGCGGAAAGAAGGTTACTCTTCCCGCTACCATTCGCACCATAAAGTACGCTACTTTTTAGTAACTTAATCTTTTCAGTTGGGTCATAAAATACACTACAAAGGAGTTCGTCACTTTCATGTTCTTTGATTGGGGCGTACCCAACCATGCTGAAAATGGTAGTATCCTTAAAGGATAAATAATTTTCTATTTTAAACTGTACAAGCATTTTTCTCAGAATTTACCGAAAAGGTACGGAAAATTTTGCAAATGTCAAGTTTTTTTGTGAAAATTTCTCAAAAATATGATATTTGTTGATTTTTTGTGTTTGCGGAGAAC
>CAZJXN010000327.1:0-1996 GCA_964549655.1 uncultured Saprospiraceae bacterium | reverse complement strand
ACAAACATCGGTGGGCATTTGTAGGTTATCTTGTACATTTGTTTTTCAATCAGCAACGGTTCCGGGCGGACGATTTTCAAATTCCCCAACATCGCCAAGCCCTAACGTTAGCGGTCATTGTAAGACGACATACAATATGACATATTATCACAAAGAAATAAATCGAATAAGAACCGAATGCTATTCTAATAAAGGACAGCTTGACACAGTAATTGGGACAAGACATTACATAAACAATAACTTTGATAAAGAATTAAATTTGGACTTACTCTCACAAATTCGATTTACTTCAAAATTTCACTTACTACGACTTTTCAAACGATACTACGGACAGACACCCAAACAGTATCTAACAGACAAACGAATTGAAAAGGGAAAGGAACTTTTGACACAAGGAACGAATGTAACCGAAACCTGTTTTGACATTGGATTTGACAGTCCAAGCTCGTTTAGCACATTGTTTAAATCTCGTGTTGGACTGACACCAACTGAATTTCAAAAAAGAGCAACTTTAACAAAGTCCAAAGAAATTTAATTTTGAAACTTTGTAGCTTAATTTAAAAAACTTAAAAAAGATGAAAGTAAAAGTAATTAGTATTCCAGTTCAAGACCAAGAAAAAGCGTTAGGGTTCTACACCGAGAAATTGGACTTTGTAAAAAAAATTGACGTGCCAATAAGCGAAGACAGCAGATGGCTGACAGTTGTAAGTAAGGACGAACAAGACGGAGTAGAAGTATTGTTAGAACCATCACCTAACCATTTCGAGCCAGCAAAAGTTTATCAAAAAGCACTTTTTGACGCAGGAATTCCTTACACACAATTCAATTCAAACAGCGTTCAAGAAGATTATGACCGACTAGTAAGTCAAGGTGTTGAGTTCAGCGTTAAACCAACTGAAATGGGTACTGTTAAAATTGCTGTATTTAACGACACTTGCGGAAACAATATTCAAATTGTGGAAATGCTTTGACATTAAAAACAACGAACCGCTAACAGCAGCTACAAGAAATTGGCGGTTTAGTGGTTAAATGAAGCTTTGTGCTTCGTATCAAGTTTTGTGGTAGCCGACAGTTTTGTGCTTCGAAATCGCCAACTTCTTGTAGCTGCAAACCGTTATGGCTCATTTTAAAACGACCGACACGACAAAGACGAAATGACTGATTTTAATTGGAAATATGAAATTCAACGATGGACTGAAAAGAAACGGAAAATAAAACCGTTTCAAACAGACTTGGTTGACTTTTTTGAAACAGCTTTTAAAAACACGAAATTTCCAGACAGGGCATTATTTGGAACAAATGATTACAGCATATCATTATTGACAGGTGGAATTTTCTTTGCAGCTTACACCAGAGAAGGCGTTGTTTGGCTGCTATTGGACAGACAATTCAAGGATATTCCAAATTCAGACAGTAAAATAGTTAAATCGACAAAGAACTTTTCTGAACCATTGTTTTGGTTAGAAACAGAAGATTTGAATAACTTAAAAACACTCATTGACAAGCAAGAAATTTGGGACAGTTTCAAGTTTGCAACAGAAAGAATTTATGACAGCAAAATGGTAACTTCTCATAGAGACCTTATTGCAAAAAACAAAATTATGCTTGCCGACTTTTACTCAGACGGCCTAAAAAACTTGCCCTCTAAAACAATTTTAGAAATAGAAATTGAACTGCAAGAAAAAGTTGAACAAGCCAAAAAACTTTCAAGTAAGAAAAGACAAGAAATATTATTAAAGTCAAGCCCAAAACCGACAAAAACAACTGTAAGACAAACCGTTTTTAACAGAAATCAATATGTAATTGCAGAAGTTTTAGACAAGGCAAAAGGAATTTGTGAGCGTTGCAAAAAATCAGCACCGTTTGTAAGAGACAATGACAATTCACCTTATTTAGAAGTTCACCACAAGAAACCATTGGCAGAAGGTGGAGACGACACAGTAGAAAACGCAATTGCACTATGCCCAAATTGCCATAGACAAGCACATTATGGAAA
>CAZJXN010000326.1:0-2048 GCA_964549655.1 uncultured Saprospiraceae bacterium | reverse complement strand
TTGGGTATCGGTTTTAGGTAACGTGATCGAGTAACTCGCTCCAAGCGAGTTACTCCGTCGCGTTATATTCTGACTGGATTTTCAAAGAAAAACATCTTCACTTTTTAATCACAAAAGAAAACTATTATCTTAGTGAAATTATTCATAATTCCTAACTAAAAGATATTCAATCATATCCTGATATTATGAAACAGTTAACTATTTTATCAATTTTCATCTTCTCGGGTTATACATCTTTATTTGCACAAGATGAACTGCCTAAGCCTAAGCGATGGAGTTTCTCTTTAAGCGTTGGAGCAGCCATTCCGGTGGGGAGTTATGGAAAAAACGATGCAGTAAATGCAGCTATTTACAGGAAGGATACACCCATTCCTACATTTATAATAGGTTTTGATAAAGCAAAAAGCGGTTTTGCTAAGGTTGGATATTACTATAATGCGGAATTACAATTTAAATTCAACAGTGGAATTGCTTTGTTTCTTCGCTCAGGACAGTTAAGCAATTCAGTTCAGACAGCTGTTCTTTCTAATTTTTTAACAGATTTAAATGACGGTGAAGTAGAAGTAGAACATGTTGATTACAATGTATTTTATATCACACCGGGTATCGGATATTCTAAACAATTCAATCATTTTGATGTAGGGTTAAGCGTATTTACGGGTTATGCTAACTGTAATTATCCTTATTACAAAGCTATTTTATTGTTTACCACTACAAACCCGCCAAGATTTTGGGCACATAGTGGCGAGAGACCTGATTTGAATGCTTTAATTATTGGGAGCTCATTTAATTTTGATTACAGTATTACATCAAATTTTAGAATAGGATTGGAATGGATTTATCAAAGAGCTAATTTTAAATATGAAATGAGTACGGAAACTATACCGGGTTCTTCACCCAATCCAATGATAGAGGATACTGTAAAATTAAACTTAGCGAATATTGGTTTCAAAATTGGGTATCGGTTTTAGGTAACGTGATCGAGTAACTCGCTCCAAGCGAGTTACTCGTTTACCAACCTACTGCTCCAAAGCCTGTCACACCTTTTGTTTCAATCACATCCATTTTCCCTTTTCAAATGTTACCTAAAAGTCTAACACCTACCGTCTAATATCTAAAGTCTACCGTTTAATCCATGCACTACGAACACATTTCCGATTATCACCGCCATTTCAACATTCATCCGCCCAAGCATCTGCTAGTGGATAGTTTTAAATACGAAGACATCAATCCAACCGTGAAACGCTCCGCTGACCCGCATACGACGGGCTTCTACCGGATTTCTTTAAAATGGGGCGGCGAGGGTACGATTATGTATGGTCGCACGGAGTACGATTATTCCGATGGGATTTGGCTCTTTTTTTCGCCGAATCAAATTGTAGCACTCAGTGGAGTTAGTAATTGGAGTGGCTACGCGATTTTGGTGCATCCCAGTTTTTTTGAAAATCATCCGTTTGCGCAACGTATTCGACAATATCCGTTTTTTGAGTATGCCGTGCATGAAGCATTACACGTTTCTGACCAAGAAAAGCAAATATTAATTGATATATTTGAAAAATTTTATCAAGAATATCATAACTCGGAAGCGACATTTAGTGCTGATATTTTAATTTCTTACATCGAATTAATGCTGGGCTACGCCGACCGTTACCACAAACGACAATTTCAGACGCGGGAAAAAGTGCTGAATGGCACCCTGCAACGCTTTGAAGAATTAATGCAAACCTTCTTTTTAAAACGGCAATATCAGGAATTGGGGCAGCCAAAAGTGGAATATTTTGCGCAAGCCTTGAATCTATCGCCGAGTTATTTGAGCGACTTAATGAAAGAATACACCGGCAAAACCACGCTCACGCATATTCACGACCGCTTGATTGAAGAAGCCAAAATTTTATTGTCGCAAGATTACTCCGTTTCACAAGTCGCTTATGATTTGGGTTTTGAATATCCACAATATTTCTCGCGCTTTTTTAAAAATAAAACCAACCACTCACCGAGTGATTATCGCAAATCGGGAAAAAGTGTACAAGCTTCCTGATTTTGTGTAA
>CAZJXN010000325.1:0-2057 GCA_964549655.1 uncultured Saprospiraceae bacterium | reverse complement strand
AATCATGACCAATCCATATCCTAATTTATTACAACCCCTCAACTTAGGCTTCACCACGCTAAAAAATCGCGTCCTCATGGGCTCCATGCACACCGGCTTGGAAGAGACGAAAAATGGCTTTGAAAAAATGGCGGCGTACTTTGCAGAACGGGCGCGGGGCGGCGTAGGTTTGATCGTGACGGGCGGTATTCCACCCAATATTCAAGGCTGGCTCACGCCATTTGGCAGTAAATTATCTACCCATAGCGAGGCGCGAAAACATCAGATTGTAACCAAAGCCGTACACGACGAAGGCGGGAAAATTTGTCTGCAAATTCTACACGCGGGGCGATACGGCTATCATCCATTAGCGGTAGCACCGTCGAGTATCAAGTCGCCGATTTCTCCTTTTAAACCTTGGGCGTTGACGAGCGGGGGCGTGGAGCGTACGATTGGAGCGTTTGTGCGATGTGCAGCGTTGGCGCAGGAGGCGGGCTACGATGGGGTAGAAGTGATGGGTTCGGAAGGCTATTTGATTAATGAATTTATAGTTTCTAAAACGAATAAGCGGACGGACAAATGGGGCGGCAGTTTTGAAAATCGGATGCGGTTTCCGATTGAAATTGTAAAAAGAATTCGTGCAAAAGTCGGTCCGAATTTTATCATTATTTATCGGCTTTCCATGCTGGATTTGGTAGAAGATGGCAACACGTGGGAGGAAGTCGTACAATTGGCGCAAGCCATCGAAAAAGCAGGCGCGACCATTATCAACACCGGTATCGGCTGGCACGAGGCGCGCGTACCGACCATTGCCACGATGGTGCCGCGTGGCGGTTTCGCTTGGGTCACCAAACGCTTGATGGGCAAAGTCAACATTCCACTCATTACAACCAATCGGATTAATAATCCAGAGACCGCCGAGCAGATTCTATCCGATGGCTGCGCCGATATGGTTTCGATGGCGCGACCGTTTTTGGCAGACCCGTTTTTTGTAAAAAAAGCGATGGACAATCGGGCGAATGAAATCAACACCTGCATTGCCTGTAATCAAGCATGTCTTGACCATATTTTTGTACGCAAAACGGCGAGTTGTATGGTGAATCCTCGTGCTTGTCGGGAGACGGAATTGAATTTATTACCTGTTTCAAAAAAGAAAAAAATCGCAGTCGTAGGCGCAGGTCCGGCAGGATTGGCATTTGCAACGACCGCCGCAGAACGTGGGCACGAGGTGCATTTATTTGAGTCAGATAGTGAAATTGGCGGTCAATTCAACATGGCAAAACGCATTCCCGGCAAGGAGGAATTTTACGAAACGCTGCGCTATTACAGCAAAATGATGGAGAAACATGGCGTTCAACTTCATTTGAATACAAAAGCGGATGTCACGTTACTGCAAGGTTTTGACGAAGTAGCTTTGGCAACAGGGGTCATTCCGAGACAGATTAAAATCGAAGGCTTAGACCATCCAAAAGTGTTGAGTTACATTGAGGTTTTAAAAAATCAGAAACCCGTTGGAAAATCTGTGGCGCTCATTGGTGCAGGCGGTATTGGTTTTGATGTAGCAGAATTTTTATCACAAGAAGGCGAATCTTCTACCTTGAATATTGAACATTTCATGCAAGAATGGGGCGTGGATATGACGTACCAAAATCGCGGCGCCCTTGCCAAACCTCAATCTCAACCTCAACCTCGCCAAATTTATTTACTCCAACGTTCCAAAGATAAACTCGGCTACCGCTTGGGTAAAACCACTGGCTGGATTCATCGCGCCAGTTTGAAAAATAAAAAAGTGCAATTCCTCGGCGAGGTGGAATATCAGAAAATTGATGATGAAGGCTTACACCTTATTATTAAAGGCAAATCGAAAATTCTACCAGTAGACAACGTCGTAATTTGTGCTGGACAAGAGCCGCTGCGCGAATTATACGAGCCATTACAACAGTTAAATATTCCGATACATTTGATTGGAGGCGCGCACGAAGCGGGAGAGTTGGACGCAAAACGAGCGATTAAACAGGCGACGGAAATGGCGGTTTTAATTTAAAAATGGAATGTTGGAATGATTGGAATGTTGGAAT
>CAZJXN010000324.1:0-2058 GCA_964549655.1 uncultured Saprospiraceae bacterium | reverse complement strand
TTAATAAGTAAAGTTCAGAATGAAATTATATGAACGAACCCTTGCAACCAGAGGAGTTTGGCTTTTTTGCCAGAAAAGATTGTCAGACACCGGGCGGCGTACTATTTTATGAAAAAGACCATGAAAGTATTGATAAAACAAAAGAGAAGAATTGGCAGCGGCTCAACCTATATCTCTCAAAAGATGGAAACTTTATAAATGTTTGGTACGGCGTTATTGAAACAGCATTTGCAGATGATGCTTACCTGGAAGTACATGGCTTCAACTGGAGTGACCATAACATTGATGAGACGCTATTTAGAGGATATATCCATTATAAAATGGAAGCGGAAACTATTCTAAAAACTATTCAAATAAAAAAATTTAGTCCGCAATATTTAGGAAGGTCAAAATAGGGCAACATAGATTTTTAATTAATTTCTGCAACAGCTTGTTGCATATTTAGAAAATGGTAATATGTAAGCTTCAATTACTACAATTTAAGCAACTGCAAAACCAGTATAAGGTCGTTTAGCGGGCGCATGAAATGCTAACACAATATCTTCTTTTGGGATATCTTGTTCCACAAAATAATCTGCAAATCCAACATCCGTGCCATCATATTCGATGTAAACCTTTTCATTTTTTAAGCGCACATGAAGAATGCAGCCGTAACTACGACTACTGTTATGCCAAGCATTGTGATATAGCAAATAATGCATCTTTACATCATCTTCAACCAGATATACCTCTTCTTCAGGGTCGGACTGAGTAGTAGCAACATATGCTTCCAATAAGTCCTTGATTTTTTGCTGATATATTTTTAGCTTTTCCATTCGTAAATAATTGGGTTTTCAATATCAAAAATAATTAAATTGACATGATGTCTTTCTAAAAAAGTTTGAATAATCGGTTCTCTGATTAAATCTTCGTAAGCATCTTTGGGCATAGCCAAAAAGGGCTTGCGGTCCGGTTCTTTTTCTTCGAGTAGCAAAGCATAAAAATCATATTGTCCCACAGAATGATGTAGTTCGTTAATGTTGGAAGTAGAAATAAAACTTTTTACTTCTACCAAAATTTTTTGTGTATCTCGTTCTGCCACTATAAATTTCTCTGCTCCAAAATCTGCTGCTACTTTCTTGCGCCCTAATCCAATGCTCAGATAATATGGGTCGTGCGTAATAGTCCAGCCTTCATTTTCTAAGGCTTTCCTTACTATATTGTGATAAATATCCTTTGCCACGACTGTATTTTGACATTATAAAAAACGAATTTCTACACAAAATAGTTCTTTTCAGGTACACGGGCAACAAACTAAAATCCTAATCTTCACCAATAATAAACGCATTATAAGCATCCATTGTATCATTATCAAATTGGTCTAAATAAATTTGCGTCGTTTTTACATCAGAATGCCCAAGCGCATCGGAAATAGCAGCGACTGGAACACCCTTGAATTTAGCAGTCGTGGCAAAAGTATGTCGAGCCGTATAACTTGTAATGGTATCCTCAATTCCGGCTAAAGTAGCCAATCCTTTCAATGCTTTGTTGTACCTGCGCATTTCGTCCCGAGCAGCGGCGTATTGTTTTTTAAACACTTGTTCTTTCTGGATAATGTTGAGTATAAAATCATCAGCAGATTTTTCTTTAGTATAACGATTCAGAATTTCCAGTAAGGGAGGGGTAATTTTGATGCTATGCAGCCTTCCGGTTTTTTTCCATTTGTATTCAACTCTCCCATTTTTAATATCATTAACTTTTAGAAAAGACAAATCTATGAAAGAAGTGCCCATCAAATAAAAACTCACTAGAAAATGGTCTTTGGCTCGACGCTGACGGTCGGTTTGTGGTTCGGTAGCTTTGAGTTTGGCAATATCCTCTTGAGTAATGGCGCGTTTACGCGTGGCTTCTTTTTGATTTTATATTTTTGAAAGGATAATTTTCATGCAGAATTAGATTCCGAGTGATTGCGGCGTTGTATAATGCGCGAAGGGTTCGTAAGTGACGCTCCATACGGCTACTTTACAACTATGCGCTAGTCACCTATTTCATCCGGTTGTCGCAGTCCTCATTGTAATG
>CAZJXN010000323.1:0-2092 GCA_964549655.1 uncultured Saprospiraceae bacterium | reverse complement strand
TCAAAAAGGGTCGTCTCAAAGCTCATTATAAAATTGATTTACCAAATCGGTTGTTGATTTGATGCTTAAAAGTAAAGCAAATCTTCAGTATAAAAAACTTTCTGACATTATTTTTATATGAAACTTATCTGATAATCAAGTAGAAACACGTCTATATCTTACTATGAAACGAGCCGTGTCAAAAATTATTATTTGGGCGTGCCCCGCCGCCTGCCGAGATATGGCGAACTTCAAAAGTGTGCTATATCTATGGCAGGCGGCGGGGGCAGGCTATCCGCCCCGACCTATCGGTACGGGGCTCCTATCCTTCACGCACCCCACGTCTCCAAGATGAAAATGGAGAAAGCGACGGTGGTGAAACTGGTGCAAACGCCGGGTGAATTTAATACGACTAAGCTAAATCTGAAGCCAGTGACTATATCTTTGAGGTCATCAATAAGGGTATTAATCATGATGTGGCTTTCTTTTTGACGGAGGATGGTAAAAATCCGCTTGCATTTTGAAACGTTACACAAAATCTTTACAAATCTTTATCTGCCCGAAGAAAAAGTAATAAAAGCCCTTATTGAATTTTTAAAAAGTATACTCCAAATCTACTTTATAACCCGTATTACAACCAGTGCATTCAATCCGCAAGGTTTCCGGAAAATTATTGGTTTCATTGTACGCTTTAAACTTCAATCCTCCCATAGAGTCGTCCATATCTGGAGCTGTATCCTTGTCCCATAATTCAATGATATATTCTTCAGTAGGGCTGGTCAATTCAGGCTTGGTAGCGGGAAAAAATACTGCATTTTGACCAGAAGTAGGATTGAGCGGGAAAGGAAATACTGGCCCTGTCAAATCAAAGTGGTGCCTTTGTAGATTTTTATGTACACATCGGGCCCATCGGAAGGACCCCAATTGCCGCCAGCAGTAGTTTTGGCTGGGTATTTGGTCAGTTCCAGTTTGGAGAGTTTAATTGCTGTAGGGGTTTGCTGGGTGCCACAATCTTCTCCGGTCCAGCGTTCGGAACAGTTGCAGTCGCCCGAATCACAAGTGCCGCCATTCAGGCAGGTTTTTGACTCACAGGGGTCTTCTTTTTTACAGGCGAAGCTGCCAGCAAGCAATAAAAAGATCCACAATGTCAAGATTAAATAGGATTTTGTTTTCATAATTGTAGTGAATTTTAAAGGGTTTGAACACACTGCAAATTACTAACGAAAAAGAACAAACGGGTGATTTTCTACAAAAAATTAGGGCAAACGCATCAAAGTATTGTTAGAAAAAACCAATACTGTATATCAGGTTTTTATGGGGTAAAAATTATATTAATTTAAATTTATATTATTTCATAAAACCCTGTTTACTTAGAACTTGTTTAAAATTGAGAAAGAAGCATAATATGTTGTAGAAAAAAGAGTGATGTTGCAAATTTACAATTGGAAAAAAACAAGTTTGTAAACGACAACATCACTACAAATGCTAGATGCAAAAGTACTAAAAAATGAAGTATTGCCGTACCTATCGTGCGGTCAAAAGGGCAAAGGGTGTGAAATGGAAATTTTAGAAATCGTACAAGCCATTTTTCATCGGCTCAAAACGGGATGTCAGTGGCGGGAACTACCGGTCAAACAATACATCAGCCGCCCCAAGACGACTTGGAACGCCGTGTATTATCACTTCCACAAGTGGTGTGGCGATGGGTCTTGGGAGCGAGCGTGGACAAATATCTTGCAAAAATACCGGCGTTATGTAGATATGTCGTGTGTTAACCTGGATGGTTCTCATACGCGTGCCTTTCGAGGTGGGCAGGAGGTGGGCTATCAAGGACGTAAGTGCTACCAGTCCACCAATATGCTCTTTATCATTGACAATCAAGGGATGATTCTGTTTTGCTCTGACCCCATTGCCGGGCAACACCACGATGCATACGAGTTGGAAAAGCACTGGAAGCAGATAGTGGAAAGAGCCCAACAAGCGGATATGGATTTAGCATACCTTTTCCTTAATGCCGATTCGGCTTTTGACCATCTGACCTTTCGGCGTCTGTTAGAAGAGCAGGATTTGGAAGCCAACATTGCTTTTAACAAACGAAACGGCACGGTGAGTG
>CAZJXN010000322.1:0-2103 GCA_964549655.1 uncultured Saprospiraceae bacterium | reverse complement strand
CACGACGATATAATGTGTACGCACGACGATATAATGTGTATGCACGACAATATAATGTGTATGCACGACAATATAATGTGTATGCACGATGATATAATGTGTACGCGCGACGATATAATGTAGGCACCTTTGTAAAGGGTACAAAAATCAATTAAAAATTATCTATCATCAGAAGAAAGCCGTTTGATATGTGGTATCTTACTTCTGGCATCTCTTTTAAAAATGAAAGACGAATTTTACATCGGCTGGCAGGATAAAGCGCCGCCTTCCTACGCCAAAAAAGCAAAGCGCGCTGTGCTGGCATTGGTAATTATCGTGCCGTTGATAGCGATTTTATTGGTTGTGACGCAACAGCCTTTTGCCACTTCCACTTACGAAATCGCACAATTGCGTACGTTGGAAGGGATTTTAATAACCGAGCCAATTCCTTGTCTGAAAATGCCCAGTGGAACGGATAAAAGTGGTGTGCAACAATTTCAAAGAGTGCTTTTGGTAGGATTTGGCAAGAAAGCCGCGACCCCAGCTTTAGATGAAATCGAAAAAATGCAAGGGCAAACACTCCATGGTAAGGGTGTGCAACTGGAAGGCAAGCTCATTTATTTTGACGGCAAGCTCGCCATGGAACTCAGTAAGGGTGCAGCAGCATTTAAAGGTTTTAAAAATATACAAGACGCGCCTTCTTTTCAACAGAAGCTCGGTGACGCGACCCTGCGCGGCGAAATTTTAGACCCCAAATGCTACCTCGGCGTGATGCGCCCCGGGCAAGGCAAGCCCCACCGCTCTTGCGCGATTCGCTGCATTGAAGGCGGCATTCCTCCTTTTTTTAAAGTAGCAACCAAAGAGGATGCGCATCAATATTTCTTTGTTTTAGATGCAAACGGGAATCCTGTAAATGATAAAATCGCCAAATACGTAGCCGACGAGGTGCAAATATGTGGGAGCGTGGAGCGTTGGGATGATTGGTATGTAGTAAAAATGGATATGGCGCAGGGTTTTCAATTGCTGGTGCCGCATTGGGCGAAAGGACAAGACATACCGATGTGCTATGGGAAGTAAGTGCAAACCAATAAGGGTTTTTAAAAACCTTATTGGTATCTGTCATTCCAGTTTTTTTTGTTAAATGTCCTAAGGCTAAAATAAAATTAAAACTGCGTATTAAAATATTTTAAGATTCCGTCAATCAATTGATTACTAACTGCCAACTGTGTACTGCCACAAGGAATCTCTTCGGAAAACTGCCTATGATTTTATTCGCCCAACCAAAAGCCCACCTACCCCTCGCTATGAAGCCGTTCCTGAATTGCCTGTACGCTTTTGCGCAAGCATTGAATAATTTCTTTTTTACGGGCTACTGAAAATCGAATTTCTGGTAAGAAGACGCTCAAAGCTGCAATGACTTGCTCCTTTTTTTTAATGGGTACAGCTAATCCTATGATATGCGTTTTGGAATATGTAATAGCGAGTTCGTCTTTTTTAATTTTGGACAGCGCGTTTTCCAAGCCCTCGCGGGAAGCGGCTTCCTGCCAAGTTTCTTCTGCCGGTAATCCATTTACTAACAAAAAAATTTCCTGTTCTTTCGGAGTCATATAAGCCAATAATAACCTGCCGGAGGCGGTCTCATACACGTTGCGCTCGCTGCGGCTGCGCACTTGCAAGTCTTGATCGCTATTGACGAGATGTAAAATAAATCGCTTATGATTGCGCAGGATTCCCAGCAAAGAAGTTTCATTCAGTTGAGTGGTCAACTCCTCCATCACATCTTTGGCGGCGGACACCAGATTTTGATTGTAAGAAGGATTGTTGGTCAAATTATACGCCATCGGACCTAATCGGTAGCCTTTTTTTCTGCCTGCGTGCTCCACATAGTTTTTAGAAACCAATGTTTGCAAAATATTGACACAAGTTGCCTGATTCATTTGCAGGGCTTCCGCAATCGCGGTCAGCGTATAGGCTCGCTCCGGGTCTTGCGCCAAGTATTCCAGAATATCTAAGGCTTTGACAATTACTAATACCATTTTTTAATTGTGTTCGAGTGTTCAGGTGTTTTTTTGTTCATGTCTTCCCCGTTTTTGACAATGGATTTGTTAATCAGAGATAAGTAGT
>CAZJXN010000321.1:0-2109 GCA_964549655.1 uncultured Saprospiraceae bacterium | reverse complement strand
CAACGGCATATCCGGTCACGCGGGCTTGTTCGGTTCGGCGGGCGACCTCGCCAAATTGATGCAAATGTACTTGAACGGTGGCACGTATGGCGGTGAGACGTTTCTAAAAAAAGAAGTGCTGGATGAATTTAAAAGATGTGCATATTGCAATGAAGGCAACCACCGTGCGCTTGGCTTCGACCGTCCCTTTATACAATATAATCCGAAAACCAGCAGCTACGCGCAGTCTGCGAGTGAAGAAAGTTATGGGCATTCCGGTTACACCGGCACGTTCACTTGGACCGACCCGAAGTATAATTTAATTTATATTTTCTTTTGCAATCGCGTGTATCCGACGCGGGATAATCGGAAGTTATTGGATAAAAGTATTCGACCAAGGACGCAGCAGGCGATTTATGATGCGTTGTTGCTAGGGGCGATGGGGGAGAAGCAATGATTTTATAATCGCAGAAATTTTATATTTTAGTTTTAGGAAAAATAAATGCCAAGTCTTGCACTGCTTTTTCCAAGCGTTGCTTTACATTAGTAAACGCTATATTTTTATTTAAAATTGGTTTATCTTCCTCGAAATTAATATCTTCAAAATAGGCAAGCCCTTTCAGCGCAACCAACGGATTGGACTTTGGATATTTTAATGCGTAAGCATCCAGCAATTTTTTTAAAGAAAAATATTCCAGCAAAAAATAAATATCATAAAAATCTTTTAATCGTTGTCCACTGTGCGCAATCGCATTCAACTTCATGGCACCGATATCTGAAAGAGAAGCCAAACGCAAATCATTTACAAGGAGCAATTTTTCCACTAAAGAATAAGCGTGTTTAATAAAATCAACCTTTACGCCTTCTATCAAACCTAAAACTGTATTTGGCGCAACAGATTGTAATTGGAAATCATAATTATTTTCGAGATGAGTAACTAACTGTTGAGTATCAAAAGGAAGTAATGTAAATAAGTCTAAATCAATAGAAAAGCGATGTCCGATTTGTAATGCAAGTGCGGTGCCGCCTACCAAAAAATAGTCGTGGAACGCGGAATCCTGTTGCAATGTTTTAAGCAACGATAGCGTGTGCGGCAGTATGACGTTAGGTTGTAGATGTAGCATTGACAAGATTAGAATAAACAAAAATTTCAGTAAAACCCTTATCTTTTAAAGAAAGTTGCTTGCTGGCGCGAGCGGTTTCTAAAACAGTAGGAACGCCATAATAACGAATGATTTCTCGCCATTCCGCAATATTTCCTCGCTCTATAACGCGCTCAATTACAATGCGTTTTGAGAGGTCAAAGTTAAATGTTTCTACATTGTACTCCCAAAGTAAATGAGCGGGAATGATTGGTTTAATATGTGATGCAGTAGCGGACAAAGCTTAATTGTTTTTATTAGCGATTCAAATATACAATTTTTTAGGCGGTTTTCCAAACAGATTATGCAAGGCGCAGCAATTGATTTCTCAGCATTCTAATTTAATAAAAACTTAACCCTATTTTTTGAAAAAATATTAATTGTTTCAACATATATTGTTGTGAATTTTTAATTTCAAAATATTTATAAAAAACCTAACCTATGGATGCTACAACGAATGCGCTGAACTGGTTTGAAATCCCAGCCACCGACATCACCCGCGCAAAGAGCTTTTACGAAACGATTTTTGGATTTAAAATGGAACAAGTCGAAATGATGGGCATGCACATGGCGATGTTTCCAGTGGATAATATGAGTGGAAAAGTAGGCGGTGGACTCGTGCAAAGCGATATGCACAAGCCAAGTACGGATGGCGCGGCTATTTATTTGAATGGCAATCCTGATTTAATCACCGTGTTAGACAAAGTAGAAAGTGCTGGCGGTCAAGTTGTTATGCCAAAAACCCACATTGACGAACAAACTGGCTACATGGCATTTTTCATGGATAGCGAAGGCAACAAAGTTGGCTTGCATTCCAATAACTAAAACGTTACCTCAAGACCGAATAGGGAAGCGCTTATTCGGTCTTTCTATTTTCCATTCTTTTTAAATCACTTTAATTATCACCATTTGAAAATTAACAGCATACGTATCATTCCATAAATTCTATAATTTTGAGAATTCTGGCTCAGATGATTATCTTTGGACA
>CAZJXN010000320.1:0-2112 GCA_964549655.1 uncultured Saprospiraceae bacterium | reverse complement strand
AACCGATATGGTTCTAGATACCAAAATTATCTATCTTCACCAGCGAAAATTCGCTGTAAATATAAACGTTTTTTTGTTTTAGCAAAACGGTTTCAGCTTCAACCGATTGTGTAAAAATTGACAGACAGATGGCGATAAAAAACCAAAAATATCGCTCTTTTACACATTCAAAGTTAAAACATTATTTTAAACGATGAGTTCTTGGGCAATTGGAAATTTTACGATTCATTGCCAATTCTTACCTTACTTTAGCCTTAAAATGCTTGAAAGGATGAATACGTGTAAATAAAAAAGTAACCATTTTTAGAGATAAGGTAGCCATGCCGTTGTCATCCAAAAGCAAATCGTAATTTTAAGCACTAAAACCACTCCTATGGATATCCAGACAGCCTTACCTAGTGCGCCGTTGCGACCTTATGTGAGGCGTTATATTAGACATCATTTTGATGCGCGACAACCTTCGGGTATCCTGCCGCAATTGCCGATTTATGCTGGTCCTTCCTCGGCACTCTTCTTTTATTTGGACAATGATTTTCGCACGTTTGAGAAAATTTCGGGTAAAGAATTGTTTTGCCAACCAACTTCCCTTATCAACGGACAGAACACCTTTAGCCGAGTGGAACATCATATTTATGGCGTTTTTACGGTGTTTTTTATTGATTTTCAACCCACTGGCTTTTTTCAATTGTTCAATATTCCGATGCCACATTTCACGGATGCCGGTGTGGAGAGCGACCTGGTGCTGGGAAAAGCGTCGAAAGAATGTCGGGAACGACTCGGCGAGGCAGGCAACTTTGCAAAACAAGTGGAGGTGATTGAAAGCTGGTTATTCCAATATTTACAAAATGCGAAAACCCTCTCCAGTGGTATCAATGAAATCGCCCGCAGTGTGCTATTTGATGCGTTTCAGTTGCCTGTACACGAGTTGGCGAAGCGAGCGTGCCTGAGTCCGCGCCAGTTTGAGCGCCGATTTTTAGAAACGGTCGGGATTTCGCCTAAGATATTTGCTTCGATGGTGCGTTTTCGCAATGCCGTTTATTTGCAAATGGCGCAACCACAACGCACTTGGACGGAAATTGCCCACACCAGCGGCTATGCCGACCAGATGCACTTCATCCGCCATTTCAAACGCTTTACCGGAATCACTCCCAGCCAATGGGCGCAGCAAAATAACCTCAATCCTTTTGTGGAAGAATAAAACAGTTTGCAGTACACAGTGGGCAGTTTTCAGTAGGTAGTGAACACGTTCTTGGGACTGCATACTGCTAACTAATATACTGCCTACTGCACGAAAGATGTCGCATTTGTTCTATGCCCGAAGGCACTTCTTCTTGCAGTTTTGTCGTATTATTTTCACCTTAAAATACCGAATATCATGCGATTTTTATTAGTATGTTTCTTGTTGACAATGACGACTTATGGCTGGAGTCAAACCGCTGAGGACGAAAAAGCAATCCGCACCGTGCTGCAAAATATGCAAAGTGCCTGGAATCGCAACGATGTACCCGCCATGATGCAACTTTGGAGCGAAGACGCACAATTTGTGAATAACGTTGGGATGTGGTGGAAATCACGTGCTATGTTTCAGAAAGCCTTGACCGTTTTTCATCAAACCATGTTTAAGGATGTGACTTTCAAGTACGAAGACGCTGATATCCAGTTTCTTCGTCCCGATGTGGTAGTGTTGAGCGCTGTTTCTACATGGAGCGGTGAAAAAACGGAAAATCCCCAAGGTGTGGAGCGATATGTGTTGACCAAAGAAAAAGGGACATGGCTCTTGCGGAGCGGACACGTCACGACCGTGGATACCAAAGCAGCGGAATTTAACCCTGCGAAGTAAAACCGGTGTAAAGATTTTTTTCAAAAATGCAGGAATATTGCCAGGCGGTGCTATTCCTGCTTTTTGTTTTAAGAATTTGATGTAATTATGTTAATTCTTTGGATATTAATTTTTAGAAAATAACTATTTTTAGCGAAAATTCGCTGGCTTGTACCGGCGAGCTTCAGTCGCCGCTTTTATGTTGGCGACTGAAGCTCGCCGATACATTGTAAATCGAAATCATGACCAATCCATATCCTAATTTATTACAACCCCTCAACTTAGGCTTCACC
>CAZJXN010000319.1:0-2146 GCA_964549655.1 uncultured Saprospiraceae bacterium | reverse complement strand
TACTGGGAGGAGGAGAAAAAATTATTTGAAGTTGCCAAAATTTTACTCCCTTATATTGAGGATGAAAAATTTTGTCAAGCCTTTGACTACTTGAAATGTAAAAATGACCATCAACATCAAGTAGAAAAAATAAAAGAAAGTGTGAGGCATCATGGAGAATTTGAGGACTTGTTTCACGAATTAAGGCACGAGTTGCGGCGAGCGGGTCAGATGTTATTCGAAAATATTAGGTATGGTAAAAGAAATGAAGAAGTTGATACATTGCTATCGAAAATTGCAGTGTTTGAAAAGGTTGTTTCTTCTTCCCGACCCAATATTAATATTTCAACAGACAGCCCAACTCGTTGTAACCAATGCAATAAAGACTGTCTTGCAGCATATAGAATTATGTACGGAATAATATCTCCAATTTTAGAAAGTATTAAAAATGGACAACCTAAATAAATTAACTATATGCAAACTTGGAAATTTCTATGTTCCTGATTTAGAAAGAAAATTAAAGTATGTACTTCACAATACTATTGAAGTACATTTTCTTAATGATTCCATTGAAATTGGTGAACCTGACTATATAATTGGTGATTTTATTGCGGAGTATTCAGTAAAATATTTGACTGGTAAAATAACTGATGTTGTGAATTCAAATTCAAATGACATTGTTATTGGGCTAATAAATCAATCAATTGAAAAAAACTACTTTTCGCACCTAATTCCTGAAAAAAGACTTTCTATTATTTCCGCAAAAGATATTGAAAGTTTTGATATTGATATTGAAACCTATTTGCTGTTAGGTATTGTCGAACATTACATTGTTCACTCAAAAAATCATGGTTGGCACTTTGAGCCACGCAGGTGTATATTTGATTTTTGTTCTGACAAAAAAAACATAACTGTTTCGAGCCGATACCTTGCCTTATGTGATGAATGCAAAAACAAAATTGGACTCGAAGGACAGGATTTAATAAATAAAGTAAAAACTGCTATGAGTAATAACTTCTTTTACAATAATAATTCAGCATTATCCGTATTTATTTCATATAGCCATAAAGATGAGGGAATAAAAGAAAAACTTGATATTGCTTTATCCGCACTGAAAAGGAGTAGCAAAATATCAACTTGGAATGATAGAAAAATTAATCCAGGAACAGAGTGGGATGAAAAAATTAAAAATGAAATAAATAATGCAAATTTAATCCTCCTTTTAATAAGTGCAGATTTTATTGCATCCGACTATATCTGGAACATTGAAATTAAAAATGCAATAGAGAGGCACGAAAAAAAAGAAGCAGTGGTTATTCCAATTTTTTGTCGTTCATGTGATTTTACAGAGATGCCTTTCGCAAAACTACAAGGTTTGCCAAATGATGCCAAACCACTAAACTCGTTTGAAGATTTGGACGCAGGGCTTACTTTGGTTTCAATGGGTATCAGAAGAGTAGTGGATGAGTTCAATGTAAAATAAAATGCCACCAACACTGCGTGGTCTCACATGGCCGGCTAAGCGCGGCCACGTAGCCCACGCCCACGTTCGACGAGATTATAATAAAAAAACATGACAACCGAAACAACCATCAAAAAAATCAGAACCCTGATTGCCCAAGATGAGTTAATTGAAGCGCTCACACAACTCCGTACCTTTTTGGAAAACAGCCCCAAATTGGACGAGGCCATCCTCCAATCGGCCCGTTTTGAAGATATCCGGCGGCAAATCCGCCTGGGGGTCGTGAACCATGCCGAGGCCAACCTGACCCAAAACCAAATCCGCGCCGGCCTGCTGGATTTGCTGCGCGAAATCGAAGACCGCATCGCCGAGACTTCCGCCCGACCCGATGCCCCTGCCCTGCGGGAGGAAATGGAACACGCCGTTTCGGTGGTCAATAGTAAAAATGTGGTGATCGGCTCCACCATTACAGCGGGCGGGAACGTCTATATTGGCGATAAAACCGTCACCCAAAATGCCGAAAAGATCTACAACATTGATAACATTGACACCGCCAACTTTTCATAACCCATGCCAAACGAAACGAACAACATCATCATACAGGGCGTGACGGAGAGCACCCTCACGCTGAACGTCAACGGCACGGTGCAGGAAATCCACAACCAACTCGCCGATCTGAAAGCCTTGCTCCAAAACCTGAAAGCG
>CAZJXN010000318.1:0-2147 GCA_964549655.1 uncultured Saprospiraceae bacterium | reverse complement strand
TTTTAGTTCAAAGTTAGAAAATTTGCTGAGCGTTGCGCACTCTGTATTGATCAATTGGAACGCGGATGACGCGGATTGAGCGGATGCTCGCAGATACCGTAAAAAATCCGCACAAATCCGCTGTATCCGCGTCATCCGCGTTCCAATCATGCAGTGTGGGTTACTTCAGAAGGGATTGAACCCAAAATCTCCAAACATTTTCAACCAATCCGCAGCCCATTTTCCACCTTTCTTTCCGTTTGCAACAAAGTCACCGTCCCGTCCGCATCTATCGAGCCGAGCACGAGGCATTCGCTGAAGAAATTCGCAATTTGTTTAGGCGGAAAATTCACAACGGCGACCACTTGTTTTCCAATCAAATCTTCTGGTTGATACAAGGTCGTAATCTGCGCCGACGAGCGTTTGATACCTAATTCGCCAAAATCAATCGTGAGTTGGTACGATGGTTTTTTCGCTTTCGCAAAGGGCTCCGCTGCGATAATCGTGCCGGTACGTATTTCTATTTTCTCAAAATCACCCCAAGAGATTGTGTTCATGTGTTTATGTGTTCAGGTGTTCATGTGTTTATGTGTTCTTGTTCGCTCACACTCAACCCTCTTAGCCTTCTTCCCTTTTCCAATAACCAATAGCTAAAATCACCCTATCACCCCATCACCCTATAAACTCAAACTCCATCCCTCCCGATATTTTCGTTGTACAAACTGATTGGCTTCGTCAAAATTGGTTACTTTCATCTGCGCAGCATCCCACAGCAGCTTGGTGCGTCCGGGGAATTCTTTATTTGCCCAATAATTATTCGCATCCGAATTTTCAATTTTCTTTTTGACATTCTGACTCCGAATCGCCAGGTTGCCAATCAAAACGGTTTCGGTCAGTTTGCAAGCATATTCAAAAGGCGAGCTTGTCGGCGTGCCGTTTTTGCAAGCGCTCACCCAATTTTGATGGTGTCCCTCGTCGTGTCCGCCGGGTATGCGCGTCAACGTTGGCTTTGGTGCTTTAAATTCCTGCTGCAATTTAGTGGGCAATAACCTTGGGAAACTCCCAAAAATACTGCACAATAACTTCCCTTTGGAGCCTTCAAACAAAACGCCATTCGTATCCAAATATTCGTTGGGAGCCAACTCGTCCGGTCGCTTGGGTTGAATGCCGCCATCGTACCAAATGAGTTCTACCGCAGGCATTTTTCCTCTTTTTGGAAATTGAAAATAAACAGTCGAAGCCATCGGCGCACTTTCTGTCAAATTCGCACCTTCAAAATCTTTTGCCCAAGCTTGACTCATACTCGCCTCCACGGAAGTCGGGTACGTCAGTTCCAGCGCTCGAAACGGCACATCTATTAAGTGACAACCCATATCGCCGAGTGCACCCGTGCCAAAATCCCACCAGCCGCGCCAGCGAAACGGCGCATACACCGAATGGTAATCGCGCTTGGGTGCTGGACCCAGCCACAAGTCCCAATCTAAACCCGCCGGAATCGGCATTACCTCTTTTGGCGTTGGAACGCCCTGTATCCACACGGGGCGGTCGCTCCAAACATGTATGCGCGTCACTTTGCCGATAGCGCCTGCTGCAATCCACTCCTGCACTTTGCGCATATCGTCGCCAGAGCTACCTTGATTGCCCATTTGCGTAGCCAATTTTGGATATTTTTTAGCAGCTGCTGCCAGCACGCGCGCCTCTTGAATGCTGTGCGTCAGCGGTTTTTCTACATACACGTGTTTGCCTAACTGCATCGCGGTCAAGGTCGCAATGGCGTGAATATGGTCGGGCGTGCTTATCATCACTGCGTCAATATCTTTTTGCTTTTCCAGCATCACTCGAAAATCCTTATACGTCTTCGCATTCGGAAATTTTTTATACATCTCTGCCGCGCGGCTGTCGTTCACATCACAGAGTGCCACGATATTTTCTTGTCCATCTTTGTAAGCACCGGGGATGTTGTCCCAAGCCTTGCCACCCGCACCAATCCCTGCAATATTCAACTTATCGCTTGGCGCAATGAATCCCTTGCCTCCCAGCACATGGCGCGGCACAATCATAAATAATCCAGCCGTCAACGCGCTGGCTTTTACAAACTTCCTTCTGGAAATAGAATTTTTAACAGCATTTTGTTCGGACATAAATTCTGTATTTGGCAGAAAGTTAGT
>CAZJXN010000317.1:0-2328 GCA_964549655.1 uncultured Saprospiraceae bacterium | reverse complement strand
AAAAATTTGTAATAAGGGAACAAGAACACATTAACACACAAACACATTAACACAATTTGTGAAACGCATCGGCTTACTCTCAGACACCCACAGTTTTTTGGATTCAAAAGTTTTCGATTATTTCTCGGAATGCGATGAAATCTGGCACGCGGGCGATATTGGAAATATAGCAATTGCCGACCAATTGGAATCATTCAAACCTTTTCGCGCCGTGTACGGCAATATTGATGGTGCTCCTTTGCGCGTACGTTATCCGCTCGATTTGCGTTTTGAATGTGAAGGTATGGATGTTCTCATCACCCACATCGGTGGCTACCCAAGTAAATATCAGCAACGTGTTCGAGCTATTTTTTTAGAAAATCCACCCAAGTTATTCATCTGCGGACATTCTCATATTCTAAAAATAATACCTGATAAACAATTTCATTTACTCCATATCAATCCGGGCGCTTGTGGCAATGAGGGTTTTCATAAAGTGAAGACGCTCGTACGGTTTACACTCGAAGAAAGTAAAATTAAAGATTTGGAAGTCATTGAATTAGGACAAAGAGGCGCGTAGCATGTTGGTTCGTCGAATAAATTGGCTTATTTAATCGTAATAACTCACTTTGGGGCATTCTTATTCATTTTAAATTTGAAATAATGAGCCGATATAATATATTTTTCTTCTTGTTATTATTCACTTCGTTTATAATGACCGCACAATCTATCGAAAAACTTGATGGTAATTTTATCACAGTAGATTCATTAACGACACACATTCAACAACTTACTGAAAAAGCAAAAGTAGCAGGTTTTGCAGTTGCTATTATAAATGATAATCAAGTTGTGTATCAAAAAACGTTTGGTTGTAAAAATGCAGAAACCGGCGAGTTATTGGATACAAATACTATTTTTTACGGCGCATCATTTAGTAAAGTGGTTTTTAGTTATGTCATAATGAGGTTAGTAGAAGAAAAAAAGTTGAATTTAGATAAACCTTTAGTACAATATTTAGACAAACCATTATACGAATATACTTTTCCGAAAAAGCGGCAAGACTACCAAGATTTGAAAGACGACCCGCGGCACACCAAAATTACGGCGCGAATGTGCTTGAGCCACACAACGGGCTTTCCCAATTGGCGCTGGTTTGAAGCGGACGGAAAATTAAAAATTAAATTTGAACCCGGCACTAAATATAATTATTCAGGTGAGGGAATACATTTATTACAGTTTGTAATTGAAAAAATCACCAAAAAAGATTACCAACTGTTAGCCAATGAATTCGTTTTCAAACCATTAAATATGCCGATGAGTAGTTATGTTTGGGAAGCTCGTTTTGAAAATAATTACTGCTTAGGACATAATGCGGAAGGTAAACCTTACGAAAAAGAGAAGCGCACCCGACCCGGGGCTGCTGGTTCGATGGAGACGACTTTAAGCGATTACGCTCGTTTTATGACTGCCGTTTTAAACAAAAAAGGCTTGAAAAAAGCGTCTTTTAAAGCATTATTTAGCCCGCAAATTCGCATTCATTCTAAGCAACAATTTGGTCCGAATACACAAGTCACAACCGATGAAAATGATGATATTCAATTGAGTTATGGCTTGGGTTGGGGCTTATTGCAAACACCACATGGCAAGGCATTTTTCAAAGAAGGACACGACGACGGCTGGGGGCATTATTCTATCGCTTTTCCAGAAAAGAAAATTGCCATTATTTTAATGTCTAATAGTGATAACGGCGAAGGTATTTTCAAAGAAGTGTTGGAAGTGGCAATCAGTAATATTTACACGCCTTGGTATTGGGAAAATTATATTCCGTTTAATGAAAAATGATGTCATCGCTCAAAGTGATGACATCAGTTATTACATCACTTCTTTCGAATGTAAATATCGCCATTATAATTTTGCATCGTAAATTCCGGTCCGCCGCCGTTGATGCTACCAGTTACCCAGCCACTCACAAATAGCTGCTTTTTTCCATTATTCTCTTTCTTTTCCGGCGCAGGTGCTTTGCTTGTCTGCATATCAAAATCGGTGTAAATATCGCCTTGTTCCGATTTCATTTTCAAATTTGCTTTCGTATCAGTCGGAAATGTTACATCCACATTACCATTGAATGTAATGAAATTCATAGGCGTACCGACTGTAATTTTTGTGAATGTAATAATAATATCACCATTTAAAGTGTTAGCTACCAGCGAGCCTTCCATGTTTTTTGCCTCAATATTTCCATTCAAACTCTCAATCGCAACTTTACCGGACACATTTTCAATAGCAATATCACCATCATTCATAGATTTGACTTCCAAATCAAAGCCGCGCGGCACCTCTACATACATA
>CAZJXN010000316.1:0-2347 GCA_964549655.1 uncultured Saprospiraceae bacterium | reverse complement strand
TGCAGCCGCTCCGCGTTGTACAGAAGGCGAGCGCAGCGAGCCTTTTGTACAACGAACAGGGCTTTGCGAAGAAGGGGGTTTAGAAGCACAAATGCTCAATAAACCACAATTGTTGATAGAAGTATAACTGTTCAATTTAGCACTTCTGCCCCTTTTTCGCAAAACCCATGTTGTAGCCAGTTTTATTTAGGTTTACTATGCCATTCATAAAAAATTCCTTGTGGGTCTCTTTCCGTACGGATAGTCTGTACTTTGTTTAAATTTTCTTGTGACATAAACGAGGCCGTCCGTTTGTGCAATGCCTCGTCTGCTAATTGAATTCCTGTTGCAAGGTGTTCCATTTTTCTCATCATTTCGCTTGCCCAATTACCATAAATTCCCGTATCTGATGCGTTTTTCCAACAGCTATATAAGGAAAGGTAAATATCATCTTCTTTACTGTAAGCCATATTGTGAGCCAAATCGCCGGGATGCCAGTTAAGCCAAAGAAAGTGAGAAGGCGGCGGCGGTAAGCTCTCTGCAATAAGCTTAATGAACGGCAGTAAATCGTCAATTTGTGCATGTGTCCACATATTATCTACACCCCAGCAATGATTTTCAGGATAATGAGCCATAGCGGTCTTGTATAGTAGGTCAATTCCAGGATTGATGGCAGGTGTTTTAATAATAGCTTTGTGTGCTATGGGGCTGTTTTTCATAAAACTTTTTGCGGCTTCAAATTCGTCTTTTGTATCTGCAAAAATAGGTGCAAGGGCTTCGATACCTGGACCCAGCACCTTCAACATATTTTTACTCATCAGCATTTGAAACTCTACTGCTTTGGGAATTTCAGCACCTACTTCATATGCCCAGTTATAAACATCTTCTAAATGTTTGATGGAAAAATCATGGGCAATGACGGCACGATACTTAGGTAAGTCATACACTTTTAAGTAAAATTTTATGACAATACCAAAGAAGCCACTCCCTGCCCCTCGAGCTGCCCAGAACAAATCAGCATTTGTATTAGTATCGGCGTAAAGCAGCTCGCCTGCGGCGGTTATGATGTCCATTCCAAGAATACTTTCACAAGCAATGCCGAGTTTCCTACCATTCCAGCCGTAACCGCCTTGCAATAGATACCCCCCTAAACACACGCCTGTGCAATGACCCGCAGGAAAAAATAGATTATCTTTATAAAGGGCTTTCATTAGCGTACTACCTCCAACAGCAGGACCTGCTTCGGCTGTTTTATTTTCAGTATTAACATGATACTGATTGAAATTTTTTAGGTCAATTAGTAGGCAGTCTTCTCGAATAAAATTGGCACTAAAACTATGTCCACCCGAAGTAACGGTTATTCTCCTGCCATTTTTTTGGGCATGTCTCACAATATTAACAATATCCTCTATCGTTTTTGGCTCATAAATCGTTGCAGGTCTTTGTTGTACATGAACTTTATTGAATAGCTTTCCCATGACTTTTTCTTCAAAATTAGCATCTCCTTTATGTGTGGTCGCTCCGCTAATTCCAAGCGTATTTTCGTCAGCATATTTTTGATAAAGCTGTGGAAGAATAGCTGCCAAATGATTCATTTCTTCTGCACAATGCCGCAATAAATCTTGAGCAAAATCTTTGGGTAATGTTTTAATTTTTTGCAGAACACTTACGGCGGCTTTAGTGATGAAATTATCTTTATGTGCAGATACATATTTGCCACTCATCCAAAACCGAGAACGCATTTCTGTGCCCTTGTCAGTAGCCCTTACTTGATGAACCAAATACCCATAATCCACAGGGAAATCAGGATGTCCTATTTTTGCACAGATATAAACCGCTTTTTCTGGCTGGTTCATGGCTTCTAACGAAAAGCCAAACTCCAATGGTGATTTGAATTGAATGGCTGCATCTAAAGCGTTTTCACCTATATACTCCTTGATAATAGATGTTCTACCTATGTAACAGTTGTCATTTCTGCCGTCTTTCCACTTAGCACTTATATGTGCTTTTGGATGCCATAGTTTGTATCGATTATTTTCTGAACCATGCCACCCAAACCACCAATCCCACATTTGAGGGCTTGTGGTTGGCATTAGTGTTTTCACCGCTACTGCAATACTTCCATCTTCTGCGACAGAAAATCCGCTTTCAAATGGCATATCTCCTTCCTTTTCCAATAGAGATATTTCATTGACATCTGGTAACTGGCCCCATAAGAGAGGTGTTTCTAAAGATGCTTCTATATCGGTATTGATTTCTACTATTTGGTCGTCGTAGAATAGAAAATACTCCGATTGCATATCTTCCTTTTTAAATCCAAGGTATGATTTTTTCATAATTGCTTTTTTATCTAAAATTGGCTACAACG
>CAZJXN010000315.1:0-2372 GCA_964549655.1 uncultured Saprospiraceae bacterium | reverse complement strand
GTTTGTTTCAAATGCACAGCGATGTCCACGTCCACACTCTGATAATTTTCTTCATTGCGATAATCTTTCACATAACGATTGGAGAACTCGCCGACATTTTCTTTGAATTTTCCTTGTTTATCCACCAATGTCAGCGCGCCGATGCCATTGGCTCGCGCCACTTTCATATCGTCCGCACCGAAGGAGGGAGCTGTGTGCACCACGCCTGTACCATCTTCTGTCGTCACAAAATCGCCCAACACCACTCGAAACGCATCCGTAGAGCCATTCAATTCTTCAATTGCATTGCCAAATGGTAGTAATTGCTCGTAACGAACTCCTTCTAATTTTGAACCCGAAAATGGTTCGCTCTTTTCTAAAATAGCCGGCTTATTTTTCTGTTTTTCTGGGTCAGTTGTAAACCAATTATTCACTAGCGCATCTGCCAGCACCACACTCACCGGCTCATGCGTGTACGGATTATTCGTTTTAATTTTTACATATTGGATTTTTCCACCTACTGTCAGCGCCGTGTTGGAAGGCAGCGTCCAGGGTGTGGTCGTCCAGGCAAGGATTCTAACATCTTCCTTGTCGGAATCAAACAAAAACGCGGACTTTGCATCTTTTTGAATTCTAAACATTGCCACCACCGTCGTATCACTCACCTCTTTATACGTGCCCGGCATATTCAACTCATGCGAACTCAAGCCCGTGCCCGCCGCTGGCGAATACGGCTGAATCGTATAACCTTTATACATCAAACCCTTGTCGTACAACTGCTTCAACAGATACCACACCGACTCGATGTACTCATTTTCATACGTGATGTACGGATGCTCCAAATCCACCCAATAGCCCATTTTGCGCGTCAGGTCGTCCCACACATCCTTGTAGCGCATCACCGTTTCGCGGCACTTTCGATTGTATTCATCCACCGAAATTTTCTTCCCGATATCTTCTTTGGTAATGCCCAATTCTTTTTCCACACTCAGCTCAATCGGCAGCCCGTGCGTATCCCAGCCGCCTTTGCGCTCTACGCGCTGTCCCAGCATCGTATGAAAACGGCAAAAAATATCCTTCACTGCTCGTGCCATTACGTGGTGAATCCCCGGCATCCCATTCGCCGACGGCGGACCTTCATAAAAAACAAAGCTATCCTTCGGGTCGCGCTCCTCCACGCTCCGTTCAAAAATCCGCTGCGCTTTCCAAAACGCTAAGATTTCTTTGTCAATCTCCGGCAGGTTTAGGTTTTTATACTCTTTGTACATTTTCTAAATATTATTTTGCCAATCTTAATTAGGATTGGTTTATAAAATTTTTGATTTCATCAATGAAAAGCCGCATATCTACAAACAAAGATTCAATTACCTCTACCGGTGGCAACGGCGTAGTGTCATAATCTGCTTTAATGCGCATTTTAAAAGCATCGCGTATGATTGCTCCGTACCTCACTTCAATTAAATCTGTATTTACAAACTCTTTATTAAACCATCCCAGCAACTGTGCGTGTTTGGAAGTTTCAAAACTGTACTTTATACCTAAAGCAGACACCGCGTAAAACATCCCATAGTAGATGCGATTTAATGCAGACGCATAACTTTCATTGGCAAGTAACAACTCCGCCGCTTTATACATTTCTTCTGCTTGTTCTAAGCGAAGTTTTACCAAACTTTCTCGTTCTTCATTTGTCATCAGGCGTAAATTCCTTCCTTAATTGCTTTTTGATAAATCGTCTGCTTCCCACGCAAACTATGCTCCAATTCCCAATCAGAAATAATCAAATCTTGCGTAATAATATTATAATTTAAATCAACTTCATACATAATAGCATTTACTTCTTTTTCAAACCGCCAATCATACTCCCCGCGCACCACAATCACAAAATCATAGTCCGAATACTCATGCGGTACGCCCCACGCGCGTGACCCAAACAAAATCACGTTTTTTATTTTTTCACCAAAAGTCGCCTGCAATTTGTTTTTTACCGCTTCCAAAATTATAGCTGTTTCCATAAAATACTGAGTTTTGAGCGCGTCTGGCATCTGCCAATCTGGTATCTGGCATCTCAGAAAACGCAAAAATAGCAAAACAAAAAGGCTCTGACAAATCGCAATCTGTCAGAGCCTTCCGTTTTTCATCAACAGCACCTCACAGATTGCGCGGCAATCCGATAATAATAATACTGTTAATTATATTTTTTGAAAAAAGCATATTCAAACTTTGCTAATCAAAACCGCAAATTACGTGCTTTAGTTCAATTTGTCAAGACTTAATGCTATCAGAAGTGCGATTATTTCAAATGGGTTATTGTAAATTACGCCAAAATTCAGCACTCCGATTCTAAACAAACTATCAATCAACTGTTTATACTAAAAAATAATATATGCAACAAA
>CAZJXN010000314.1:0-2426 GCA_964549655.1 uncultured Saprospiraceae bacterium | reverse complement strand
ATGGCGAGGCGCGTACGCCGCTGATTGTAGTGCGTCGTTTCAAGGACAAAGCAGACGCGATGCGTTTCTACGAAGGTGTACAAAAAAATAAACAAGATTTTATACCGGAAAAATTTCGATATGAAATGTACCCGATTTCGCAAGCGAATTATGGCAAGCTCTTCTCTTCTGTGAAAAGTATTGAAGCGTATAAATCGTTTTTTGAGGATAATTATTAACCTACAATATAATCCTCTCTATTTTAAAAATGGGGAGGATTATTTTATTTCAATAAAATTAACTTTCCCTGTTCTGATTCAAATAATATTTCTATTTGGAATATGTGTTGAATAGAATCCAGCCAATTATTTTGGCAAATGAGCACTTTTTCATTCGACTTTAATGCAGTTAATTCCCTTTTGATGTCAATTTTATATCCATTCCGAGCGCTATACATCTTTTTATAAAATTTGATTTGGTCTAAGTGTACCTCATCCGTTACTTTTCTAAAAACGGTATAATCTTTCTCGCCGGGCCATGCTGTAAATAATTGTTTCATAACCACACCTTCTGCTTCCCATTCCAGTGCCATTTTTGTAGGATGGTAAGTGGTCTTTTCCCAAATATACTGAGAGGATTTAAAGCATAAAAGAATCATTACTAAGCCAATTAGGATGTAAACAGCAACATTTGAGAATTTAGAAAGAAATCTTGGTTTTAGCCAAAATGCACCTTCCGTCACCGCCATGCCCAGCATCAGACAAAAAAATGGATACAACGGCGCATCATACCAAGCCAATTTTACGACTGGATAAGAAATAAAAAGTAAATAACCGACCGAAATAATTAAACAATACAAATAAAAGCGCCGAATCTGCAAGGTGCGTCCAATGCTCAAAACAGGAAGTGTAAATGGAACCAGATAAACAAAAGGGTTAAAACGATGAAGTGTAATAAAATTTTGAATATAAAAACTAAAAGACTGTACGTGCCATCCTAATCCTTCGCCACTGAAACGATTAAACTCCGATTTCTTCAACAATGCCCAATAACCGGGCAAAACCAATTCCCGAAGCCAATAATAACCAACGCTTACCAGTAAAACCAGCAATACAGCAAGGTATAACATTTTATGCGGAAAAACTTTTTGATAATTCTTATGTAATAAGCTGATAATAAATAAAAAAGGAAGTAAAAAGAATCCGGGTAAACCTTTACTTAAGAAAGCGCAACTCACTAAAAAAGCCAATAAACTAAATGTAATAAAAGAATTTTTACCTTCAAAAAGATAGTGAATAAATAAAAGTGCATAAGCAAATAAAAAAAACGTCAAAACAGCGTCCAAATCTGCGGAGCGAGCGATGTGTGAATGTAAAAAACCGCCCGAAGCCATTAAAAACGGCACACTCGTGATGCCTGCCAGCCTTGATTTCAAAACGCTTGCACAAAACCCATACATCAATGCCGCTATCCCCAAGCCTGCCAGTACAGAAGGCAAGCGCACTGCCCATTCTGAAATTCCAAATATTTTCATACTGACTACCTGCAGCCACAGCACCAGCGGCGGTTTGTAATTCCATCGGTCAATCTGCCCGTCCATTTTTACATTCAAAAAATCACCATTCAACAACATTTCCAAGCTGTTGTTGGCATAGCGAGCTTCGTCCCACATATAAATTGGAAACTTTCCCAAATCGTGAAAAAACACGACAGCACAAAAAAACATTAAAGCAATTGCAATATTTAATTTTTGAAGGTCAGGCGTAGCCATTTTAATCGGATTGTACGCTGCAAAGTAAAAGCCAATAAGGCTATTTGTATAATATTAAATGATTTTATTCTTCAATTTCAACCCCGATAATTCAAATACCTCGCCCAGCGTATAAATTTTCACTTGCTCGCCTTTCCGAAAAGCCGCATTTATCATCGCTTGCGCCACTTGTCTGCCGTGTATCGGATGCCAATGCTTCAAAAACGGCAGCTTTCCCACTACATTCAACACTTCAATCGAAATGGACTCCCCTACCCGACTTTCTGACCGATTGCCATCCAACACCCCGGGTCGAATGATAGCAATCGTTTCAAACGGTAGCGCTTGTACATCGCGGTCTAACTCGCCTTTTATTTTAGAATAAAAAATGCCAGATTTTGGATTTGCGCCAGCAGAAGAAATCAATACATACTTTTTCACACCGTTTTGAGATGCTATTTTTGCAAATTCATGTTGATAGGTATAATCTACTCTGTATTGTGATTCTTTGCTGCCAGCTTGTGCCAGCGTCGTACCCATGCAAGAAAACAGCACATCGCCGGTGACGAGTGATTGCCAACTTTCTACGTTGTCAAAATCAATAATATGTTCCTCAATTTTTATATGTAATTCCTTCAACGGACGGCGTACAAAGACTTTTACTTTCGTAAATCGTTCGTCTTTAATCAAAAGTTGT
>CAZJXN010000313.1:0-2426 GCA_964549655.1 uncultured Saprospiraceae bacterium | reverse complement strand
TACCGGAAAGATTGAGGCACAGGAAGTAGACCAATTGTATTATTATGGCACTGGCTGTTGGGACCCCGGTCGAAAAGCGATTGTGCAACGTTCCTTGCAAAAGGTCTTTCCTGACGCATCCATTAAGGTAGAACATGACCTACTCGGTGCTGCACGAGCGGCTTGCGGGCATGAACCAGGTATTGCTTGCATCATTGGGACAGGTTCTAATACCTGCCTGTTTGATGGCGACCAGATTACAGATAATGTCACGAATTTGGGCTACCTTTTAGGGGATGAAGGAAGTGGTGTTTTTTTGGGTAAAATGTTGATTCAAGCTTACTTTTATCGAGAATTACCGCCGGATTTAGCAAGTGCATTTGAAAAATTTCACACGGGCGGCAGACCAGCCATACTTGATAAAGTATATGGCAAAGAAACGCCTAATGTGTATCTTGCATCTTTTGTACCATTTTTTGCAACGCATAAGGAGCACTTTTATATACAGAAAATGTTATATGATGCATTCGTGGCGTTCACAGACCGTCATGTGCGCAAGTACAAAAATCATATTTCATTGCCCATCAATTTTATTGGTTCGGTGGCTTATCATTTTCAGCCCATTCTTAAAATTGTATTAGAAGAAAGAGCCATGCGTCCCGGTAATTTTATACAAAAGCCCATCGAACGATTGGCGGCTTTCCATCGGGCTCCTTCGTTTGTAAATTGATATTATTTTATGAAAAAGGACATCAAACGAATCGCTGTGTTTACGTCCGGCGGCGATGCACCGGGTATGAATGCTGCTTTGCGCGCCGTGGTGCGCACCGCTTCTTTTAACAACTTGCACGTGTATGGCATTGAGCGCGGCTATGAGGGCATGATTGACGGAAGTCTGCGCCGATTGGAACCACGGGATGTGGGCAATATTATTCACAGAGGCGGCACCATCTTGCGCACCGCTCGCAGCGAACGATTTAAAACGCCAGAGGGTAGAAAATTAGCGTACGAGTCACTCACTGCTTTCGATATTGACGGCTGCGTGGCTATTGGCGGGGATGGGACGTTTACAGGCGCTAATATTTTCTCGCAAGAACATGATATTCCTTTTATTGGCGTACCCGGCACGATTGACAATGATTTGTATGGCACGGATTACACCATCGGTTTTGACACCGCCGTGAATACCGCCGTAGAAGCCGTGGATAAAATACGCGATACTGCGGACTCTCACAATCGCTTGTTTTTTGTAGAAGTAATGGGTCGTCATGCGGGTTTTATTGCCTTGAATACGGGCATCAGCAGCGGTGCAGAAAGTGTACTCATTCCAGAATCTGATTCCACCATTGAAGTACTCATTGACAACTTGCGCCGAGGTGCAAAACGCAACAAGCTGTTCAGTTTAGTCATTGTAGCTGAAGGCAATAAGTACGGCGGTGTCAATGAAATTGCCAAAATAGTAGGAGAAAGATTTAGTTTTTACGATATTAAAGTTACGATTATTGGACACTTACAGCGCGGCGGGTCGCCTACATGTGCAGACCGAGTCTTGGCAAGTCGCTTGGGTTTCGCCGCCGTCGAGGGTTTAATGCACGGTAAAAGAAATGTAATGGCAGGTATCATCCATGATAAAATCCATTATACGTCATTTGAAGATGCTATAAAAATGCCAAAACCCATTAACGAAGAATTGCTGCGCATGGCAGATATTTTGGCGATATAAAGAGCGGTCGTATGTCAGATGTCTACCAGTACAGTAAGCAGGCAGTTTCCAGTAAGCAGTTGGCAAAACATTGAAAATTAATTAGCTATGCGAATATCGGGTTAAAAATGGTCAAAAACCCCTTTAAATGAATGGAATTAACCCCGACGGGGTGGCATATTTATAAAAAAACCGACAAAATTTACTTTGAACCCCAGCGGGGTGACACTATTTGCGTAGAATGTGTCACCCCGTCGGGGTTCAAAACCCGCTGATTGTCAATTGTCTATAGGTCTATCACCCCTTCGGGGTTAACCCGATATTCGCATTAACTATTCTAAAATAAAAATGTCGTTTAATTCTGTTCACTTACTTGAGTGAGCAGGCAGTTTTAAGTAGGCAGTTGGCAGGCACCCAAAACTTTGACAACCAATATTTTAATAAAAATTTTATTATAATTCAAATTTGCTTGATTACTTGAGTAGTTCGACCCAAATAATCGTCACATTCAAATATCTAATCAATTTGTTATGCGGTGGTCAATGGTCAATCATAAATGGTCAATCACTTATTGCAATACTTTATTTTAACTTTATTTTGGCATTAGATTGTAAACAGGCTTTTTTAGTCAACAAAAATTAAAAAAAGTTTGCAAAACTCCGTTAAATCCTTCTCTCTGGAGGTGCATAAATATCAACTTGTTTTAAATTTATCTGTGATATTTTGACTGTCAAATAATTTAATT
>CAZJXN010000312.1:0-2523 GCA_964549655.1 uncultured Saprospiraceae bacterium | reverse complement strand
AAGACGGCATCCTGCCCGCGGATACCGAGGCGAAGATGGGCGAAGGCTGCGTCACCACCACTTGGATTCAGTTTAATCTCGAATTGTTATCCCTGCAAGGCGACCCGAAATATGTGGAAGAACTCGAAAAATCCGTTTACAATCACCTCATTGCCGCCGAAAATCCGTTGACGGGTTGCGTGAGTTATTACACCGCCTTTCAAAATGCCAAACCATACAAATGCGACCAAGGATTTTCTTGCTGTTTGTCGAGTATTCCGCGCGGTATTGCGCTGATTCCCAGCTTGGTGTGGGGAAAAATTGATAACGTTTTTTCCATTTTAATGTACGAATCCGGCACGGTGAAGGACACGATTATTGCCAGCGATAAATCTAAAGTCGTACTCACGATTCAAGCCAATACCACGTTCCCGCACGCAGGAAAAGCGACTTATAAAATGATGCCTTCCGCCGCTAAGAAATTTGCGCTAAACTTTCGCGTACCCGCATGGTCAAACAATTATGTTTTAAAAACAAATGGCATCACTTACAAAGGCACACCCGGACAATTGCTCAAAATTGAGAAAGTGTGGAAAGCTAATGACGTAGTAACTGTCTCTTTCGACATCCCCATACAAATCCTGCCAGGAGGTCGTTCTTACCCCAACGCGGTCGCCGTCCAGCGCGGACCTCAAATTTTAGCCATTGACCAGAGTTTGAATGCGGATGTAACAGATTTGTCGAATATTACATTTGTTAAACAAGCAACTATCAAATTACAAGATGCCAAAGCTACCTTACCCGCCAATTGGAGTTGGAAGCAAGCGTATTCCATGCAGTTGCAAGTGAATAAAATATTACAAACAGTAACGCTCGTGCCCTTTGCCGAGGCGGGGCAGAAAGAAGGGAATTTGAGCGTTTGGATAGCGGCGGAAAAGTAGCTTGGAGCGATAAAATGCAGAACTTAAAGGGTGGTTTTTATGTAAAAAATGTTGTAAATTGCGATAAAAACGGACCAATATGACTAAAAATACAGAGCAAACCTATCAATCTATCCTTTTCCGATTGAGTCACATTCCTGTTAGCTACTTGCAGCAGATAGATGATTTTTTGCAACATTTCAATAAGGAAATCAAACAAAGAGAACAAAACCGAACGCAAATTTTAGCACTTGCTGGAAGTTGGAATGAGTGGCAGGAAGAAGATTTTCAGGAATATTTACAAGAAACTAAAAAAGTTGGTAATGAACTATTCAATAGAGATATTGAGCTATGAAACAAGCCATTTTAGACACGGATACAGTTTCGTACTTCTTTAGAAATCAGCCCAATGTGGTAAGCAAACTGGATGAGTATTTACGTGAATTTGGTTTTATCCATATCAGCGTAGTTACTTATTATGAAGTTTTAAATGGACTGTATTATAAAGACGCTCAAAAACAACTTGCTCGTTTTGAACAATTTATAAATCTCAACGAAGTCATTCCATTCAACCAGAATATAGCTCAGAAAGCAGCCAAAATTTATTCTATCCTTCGCCAAAATGGACAGATTATTGGTCATAATGATGTGCTCATCGCAGCAACAGCTATTGTAAATGATATAGTGCTGATTACTAATAATGTGAATCATTTTGGTAGAATTGATGGCTTGGAAATGGATAATTGGGCGGAGTGATAAATATATTTTTTGCTTGTGATTTAAAAGATAGAAAGCCGATTCTCAAATTTTCATATAAAATATTTTTGAAATTATGAAAAGAATATTTGTTTTTAGTTTAAATCTCTTCATTTTTTTGAGTTGTGGTAACACAAGCAATAATTTATTAGAAAAAGAAAATGACCTATTAAAGAGAGAAAACGAACTTTTGAGACAAGAAAAAGAATTGGAAAATAAAAGGGCTGATTTCAATAAAATTGCAAATTTCAATCCCAGTGAAGAAGCATTAAGACAATTTGACTTATACTCATCAAAAATTGAAGAAAGTAAGGGCGCGGAGATTGCAAATTCACAAGCTTTTGTTGGGGATTTAAATAATGATAGTTTTCAAGATGTAGCCATTTATTTTGTCTTAACTCCTCAAGGTGGTGGTAATGCTCTTATGGGTCAAGGCATAGCTGTTTACTTTAATAAAGGCAATAAAATGAAAGTAGTCGCCGGATTTGAACCAGAATATATTTTTACAGTTGAAGGAATAGAAAAAGGAAAAATACATATCAAAAAATTAGAGTACGCAGACAATGATGACATCGGTCGTCCATCAATAGAAACTCATAAATATTTAATTGTGAATGGTAATAGGCTTACCGAAAGTAGTGTTTACGATTAATTTGTAATAGTCACTCCTTTACCAACTGCAACCGCATCTTTTTAATCCTATCTTCCAACTTCTCCGAACTCAACTTCTCCCGCATTCGATCCACAATTATTGGGAAACTGAAAGGCGTGGCTTTGCTGGGTTTGGTCAGCACGATTTTTTGTTGATTGATACGTTGCAACGCTTTTCGCAAACGCACTTCTTCGAGTTGGAAGGTCATCACTTCAT
>CAZJXN010000311.1:0-2549 GCA_964549655.1 uncultured Saprospiraceae bacterium | reverse complement strand
TTAATTACACGCTTGAAATATGTGTTTTGGAGGAGAGGATTTACTAACTCAAATCTCAACGCCATGATCGCTGCTGACGTAGATTTTTTTGAGTAATTTTCAAATCAAAAATCCAGCGGCTTATGCACTTGAAAAATTATATTGATGGCGTTCTCGTCCCGCCCTACTCCAGCAATTATTTGGATAATATTAATCCCGCAACGGGTAAGGTCTATTCTCAAATTCCTGATTCGGATGAGCGGGATGTGCAACTTGCCGTCGAAGCCGCCGAAAAAGCTTTTCTACACTGGTCGAGCTGTGGCATTGAACAACGTTCTCGAATGTTGATGCGCATCGCCGATTTGATTGAACAGAAATTGGAAAACTTAGCAATTGCCGAAACGACGGATTCTGGAAAAGCCATTACAACTTCTCGCACCATAGACATTCCGCGCGCACAAGCCAATTTTCGCTTTTTTGCAAATGCCATTACCCAGTTTGGTTCCGAATCGTTCCACATGGAACATCAAGCGATAAACTACACCTTACGGCAACCGCTTGGAGTGGTCGGCTGCATTTCTCCTTGGAATTTGCCGCTTTATCTGTTTACTTGGAAAATCGCTCCGGCACTGGCGGCTGGCAATTGTGTCGTTGCAAAGCCCTCTGAACTTACGCCGATGACGGCTTTTCTGCTGTCACAAATTTGTATCGAAGCTGGATTGCCGGCAGGCGTTTTAAATATCGTACATGGATTAGGAAACAAAACGGGACAAGCCATTGTAGAACATCCAAAAGTGAAAGCGATTTCGTTTACAGGCGGAACCGATACAGGTCGAAAAATCGCGCAAGTCGCCGCGCCAATGTTTAAAAAATTGTCACTTGAATTAGGTGGTAAGAATGCAAACCTCATTTTCGCAGACTGTGATTTTGAAAAAGCAGTGGAGACCACTGTTCGTTCTTCTTTCGCAAATAATGGTCAAATCTGCCTCTGCGGCTCTCGCGTGTACGTGCAACGCCCGCTGTACGAGCGTTTCCGCGATGAATTGATGAAACGAACGCAAGATTTAAAAACGGGTAATCCATTAGATACGACCAATGATTTAGGTGCTTTAGTTTCTCCGCAACATTTGGAAAAAGTCATGGGCTATCTCGATTTAGCGAAAGCGGAAGGCGGCACGATACTGTGTGGCGGCGAACGACTTGAAGTTGGCGGTGAAAACGCAGGAGGCTATTTTTTAAGCCCGGCAATTATTGAAGGTTTATCTAATGAAGCCCGTTGCAATCAAGAAGAAATTTTTGGTCTAGTCATTACGATTGCACCATTTGATACCGAAGCGGAAGCCATCACACTCGCCAATGGCACGAGTTACGGACTTTCGAGTACCGTTTGGACGCAAGATATTTCCAGAGCGAATCGCGTCGCCGAACAATTACAAGCGGGCATCGTGTGGGTCAACTGTTGGATGCTGCGCGATTTGCGTACTCCTTTTGGTGGCGTGAAGAACTCTGGCGTTGGGCGAGAAGGCGGTTTTGAAGCATTGCGGTTTTTTACGGAAGCGAAGAATGTTTGTGTTTGGTATGGATGATGAAGTGATAATGAGGGAAAAAAGGGCGTAATTTGGAAATACTTAATTGGGCAGGAAAAAATATTATTTGAATAGGCACATACCAATAATTTTATCTTTAAAATTTCAGGAACAGAATGATAAGAAGTCCCTTGCGATATCCCGGCGGTAAAAGTCGGGCAGTTGATTTGATTGGAAGTTTAATTCCGTCATTTAAAGAATTTCGAGAACCTTTTGTAGGCGGCGGCTCGGTTTTTCTGTATTTAAAACAAAAATTTCCTACTCAACAATTTTGGGTCAATGATATTTATCGGGAGTTATATTTTTTTTGGAAATATTGCCAAAAAGATGTCGAAGCGGTCATTGAACAGGTTTGTAAATGGCGAACAGAATTTGTGACTGGTAAAGAATTGAACCAGTTTTTGTTGGCAAATATCACCGAATTTGATGAATTGAAAAAAGCCAGTGCTTTCTTTGTTTTTAATCGCATTACTTTCTCTGGAACGACCGAGGCAGGCGGCTATTCGGAACAAGCTTTTAAAGGAAGATTTACGGACTCCAGCATTGAACGACTGAAAGGCTTTGCACATTTGTTGAAAAATACCACTATTACAAATATTGATTATCAGGCTCTTATTGAAGCGCCTGGAGAAAATGTTTTTCTATTTTTAGACCCGCCTTATTATTCAGCAACCAAATCCGCTTTGTACGGCAAAAATGGTAAGTTGCACAAAGCATTTGACCACGAACGTTTTTCCGATGTATTGAAAGATTGCCCACATCAATGGCTCATTACGTATGATGATAGTTCTTACATTAGAGAATTATATAACTATTCAAATATTTTGTCTTGGGATTTAACTTACGGAATGCGAAACGTCACAAAAAATTCTAATCAGTTAGGAAAGGAGTTATTCGTCTCCAATTATCCGATACAATTGCCACAGCAAGCACAGTTGAAAATGTTTGAGGAGCCAAAATTAAAATATAAAGGCAAGCAAAATT
>CAZJXN010000310.1:0-2555 GCA_964549655.1 uncultured Saprospiraceae bacterium | reverse complement strand
GCTGTGAGTAGAAAATAAAAGCGCGAAATGCAGAAGAATATTTTTGTTTGGAATTGCTCTGATAATCACGTAAGTTTGCATCAAAATGTTTTAAAATGACAGATCAGCGAATTACTAACCAAGATATTGTTGAACCATCAATTCGTAATGAACTTGAAACCGTGCAGTTAATTCATAACCTTGAACACTCAAGGACTGAGGTTTCTAATTTTTCAGTTGTATCCTTGTTCTCAGGCTGTGGAGGTATGGACTTGGGTTTTCTTGGCGGTTTTTCAGTATTTGGACGCTACTATGCCAAAAACCCTTTCTATATCAAGTGGGCAAATGAAATTAATACAGCAGCCTGTAGAACCTATCGGCGAAATATTGACAATAACATTCACTATGGTGACATTAAAGAATATATTGCTGCACTACCTTCAACTGCTGACGTAATTATAGGGGGGTTTCCTTGTCAAGATATTTCCATTAATGGCAAGGGATTGGGAATAAATGGAAAACGAAGCAGCCTATATACTTCTATGGTTGAAGCAATTAATATTGTAAAACCTAAAGTGTTTGTTGCTGAAAACGTAAAGGGTTTGCTGCTAAAATCGCGCAAAGCATCCTTCGATAAAATCATGGAAGATTTTGGAATGCTTGGTTATGAGGTATCGCATGCATTATATCATGCCGCAGATTATGGTGTACCTCAGAGCCGCGAACGCGTTTTTATTGTTGGAACAGCTAAGGGTATTGGCAAATTCATTCCTCCGAATCCAGAAAGAGCAAAGGGAAAATGGATGACCGCCACTGAAGCAATAGGCGATCTTGAACATCTTGACAAAGATGAAAGCATTAATCACATTTGGAGTATTGCGAATGTAAGCCACGACCAAGGTAATCGGCGGTTAGATGCCAACAGGCCAGGGTTTACTATTCGTGCAGAATGTCACGGCAATATTCAATTCCACTATTCCCAGCCCCGTAGAATTTCTATGCGTGAGGCTGCTCGGATTCAATCTTTTCCAGATAGTTTCATATTTGATTCAAAACTGCGCGAAACTGAACGTCAAGTCGGAAATGCTGTGCCACCAGTTCTTGCATGGCACATAGCACAGGCAGTTAAAGATTGCCTGTATATTTAAACTTTATGACTGAAAATTTATTTGAATCACTACTCAATAATCTGTGTAGGCAACTTACGTTTGAAGCCAGAAGTAAAATATTTACTTCATCTAAAGATTTTGAGAACCGAGTTCGTGACGTTCTACAACATTTAGGCGGCGAACTCAATGTAGTTGTTGATTACGATCCACATCCTTACGCTTTCCCAGACATTTCTGTGGGTGACTTTGGGATCGAGGTTAAATTCACTGCAAAAGATACTTGGCGTAGTGTTGCAAACAGTGTCTTTGAAACCTTCCGCAATCAGGAAGTAATTCATATTTATGTTGTATTTGGAAAAATGGGCGGAACCCCAGAAGTCAAATGGCAGCGATACGACGATTCAGTAATTCATGTACGCACATCGCATGTTCCTCGTTTCGAGTTGGAAATGGATGCAAAATCTTCGTTATTTAAAAAAATGAAGATTTCTTACGCCGATTTCAGCATTTTGCCAGTTGAAAAAAAGATGCATTACATTCGTCAGTATGCTAAAGCCCGATTAAAGGACGGTGAACGCCTTTGGTGGCTGGAGGAAAAGCCCGAACAAGAGCATTCTCTACCTATACAAGTCCGTCTTTATATTGATTTGCCCCAAGAAGAAAAGAGAAAACTCAGGGCAGAAGCTTCATTGCTATGTCCGAAAATTGTAGGAGGTTCCCGTGTTAAAAATAAGTATAATGACGTTGCACTCTATCTGCTCACTTATCATGGGGTGTTAACATCTCAGGCGCGTGACTTATTTTCTGCTGGTAGTGTGGCGATGGCGTCAGATAGCGCGAGAGGTGGAATATATATTCAGCGTGCATTGACCGACTTGGAAAATGAAATGATTGCAGCAGCACAAAGAATGGATGATGCGCTATTTATTGAATATTGGGGAGAATCTGCCCTGCCAAACGATAGGATCGAAAAATGGCTTATACTGGCGGATAAATATGCTACAGATTGGATGCCTTCCCAAGTATTATTTTTAAGCCGTAGATAAATTTTCTGTTCTAATCTCATTTTCAATTTACAGGAAATTGATCTATTGGAATTGGAAACGGAAATTAATAAAACAGCGAACAATCGCTTCCCGAAAATGCTTCCTAAACGTTGCACATTCGGGAAGCGTAACGTGAGCGTGACAAAAAACGAAAAACAAATTATGAATGCTTCCAATAATAATGAAAATTTAGGTATTATGAAGAGTTTTATTATTAAAGTTTATTTTTACAACCCATATATAATTTCTTTTTTATGTATGATGGCTCTTATGCCGATTTGGATTTCCATTCCAGAAAAATATAATCCTGTTTACTTTTTTGCTTTACCAACAGGTGCTGTATTTTTCTTTGCTGCATTAGAACTTCTTAAAGGAAGAGTAGAAATAACATTCAGTGATAGCGACATGAAAATAACATATC
>CAZJXN010000309.1:0-2593 GCA_964549655.1 uncultured Saprospiraceae bacterium | reverse complement strand
CCAATATTTTGATACGAGGTGGTGGGCAAGACCAAACGCAAATTCTTTTAGACGGGGCAAATGTGTATAATGCGACCCATTTAGGCGGTTTCTTATCCGTTATCAATCCAGCGGCGGTATCAAACTTGGAGCTATACAAAAGTGGTTTTCCGGCTCGATATGGTGGGAGGCTATCAGGTGTGGTAGATATTTACACCAAAGAAGGCAATAAGAAGGATTGGCATGGGGAAGTTGGTATGGGCATTATTACCTCCAAGTTTTTGATAGAAGGTCCCATTATAAACAATAAAAGTTCTTTAATTCTATCTGGTAGAGCTTCTTATCCTACGCTTATTGCTTCTTATATTCAAAATAAAAATTATGAAAAGGGCTTATCGGGCAACAGTGTAAATATTGGAATGTACGATTTGAACGCTAAATTTAATTATGCCATTGATAGTACCAGCCATTTGTTTTTGAGTGTTTACACCGGCAGAGATAATGGAATTATACAGGAAGCATATAATCAAAGCTCGACCTCGACGCGTTTTATTACATTAGATGAAGTCGCATGGGGCAATGTAACAGCAACTTTACGATATACTAAAATCATTTCTCCTAAACTTTTTCTTAAATCCTTTCTGGCTTTTTCTTCCTATGATTACGAATTTTCTGGGCACGAGAAAGATTTTAAACAAAACTCCAAGGAGTTAAATTTTGCGGAAACGAATCAATCGAAATCTTTGATAAATGATTGGAGCGGAAAAGTACAAGTGGATTACATTCACAGCACGAATCATTTTATAAAGTTAGGTGCAGAATTTACAAATCATTTTTTTAAACCTGAAAGGTTATTTACTCGGCAAGATAAATTCATGACAGACAGTGTAGGGTTTTCCAATCCGGTGTCTGGTCAAGAGTGGGCATTGTTTGTAGAAGATGAAATCACGATAAGTCCTAAGTTGACTACCAATGTAGGACTAAGATGGAGCGGCTATGCGGTAGGAAAAAAAATATATCAAGGTGTAGAACCGAGGGTGGCGTTGGCTTGGCAATTATTTCGTCGTTTATGGCTCAAAACTGCTTACAGCAATACCCGGCAGTATTTACATTTATTAACCAGTGGCGGCGTAGGTTTGCCCAACGACATTTGGGTTTCCGTTACCGAAAATGTACCGCCTCAAACTGCGCAACAGCTATCGCTTGGTGTAACTGGGGAATTGCCTAAATTCAAATTAAAATACGAAATTGAAGGATTCTATAAAAAAATGCGGCATTTAGTTGAGTTGCAATTAGATAAAGGTGGGTTTTACGCTTTTGAAGAAAACTGGGAACGCAGTATAGAACAGAACGGGCAAGGGACGGCTTATGGACTGGAATTTTTTCTTCACAAACCATTTGGTAAACTAAATGGATTTCTAAGTTATACTTTATCTTTTTCCAACCGACAATTTGAAAATATTAATAAAGGGACAGCGTATCCATTTACCTATGACAGAAGGCATAACTTTTCCATTACTGCCAATTACCAAATTTTTAAAAAATGGAATGTGTCGGGTACTTGGCTATATCAATCGGGTCATGCAATAACGCTCCCTGTGGCTGTTTCTAACGATTATTTGATATTCACTACTTTAAATAATGGTCGCTTTCCTGCCTATCATCGCTTGGATGTAAATGTAGAGAAAATATGGAGTCGTAAAAATCGGGTACACACTTTACAATTTGGCGCGTACAATGCTTACAATAGACATAATCCTTTTTCTATTTCTATTTATCCCATCACTGTTTCAAAGCCTAGTGGACCCAACAATGAACTAGTGACAACAAATACATTAAAAGTAGTACAAATAAATTTACTTCCCATCATACCTTCTATTAGTTATAATTTAAAATTTTGATGTATGAAAGCTCTTGGTTTTTATTTTATCATTATCAATATTTTGTTCTATGCCTGCACCGAGCGAGGCATTGAGTTAGAATTTCCTTTTGAGGGAGAAAAGTTAAAAGTGTCCGGTTTTTTAGTGCCGGAAAGTCCTTTGTCACTTGCCCTTTCAAAAACGAGACCCGTAAAGGATTTGCTTGATTCAGATTTTGTAGTGCCTAACGCGATTGTTTTTTTATATGAAGATGGGATTCGAATCGAACAACTTGAATTTGAGCGCAATACTGTTTTTTCAGAAAGCCTTTATAAAGGAAAATATTTATTACAGGAAGGAAAGTCCTATTCTATAGAAGCTGCTGCGCCTAATCTGCCCACTATTGTCTCTTTACCGGCATTAATTCCAGCAAAGACATTTATAAAACAGTTGGCTTATGATATCCAGGGAACAAAAGCAAACATTCAATTTCAAATCGAGGATGATCCAAAAAGCGATGTACTTTATTTCTGTCAAATTAGGGGACATTATATATCTGATTCGTTAAATGTAGATACTATAATGAATATAAGGGGAAATTATGTAGATGATGATGAGTTTGGAAATTCTATACAAGTGGTTAATTTTGAGGAAGTGAATCTATTAGGTAGAATTCGAGTGAATGGGAAAATTAATAGAATTGCGCCAAAGGTAATAATCGTTCAAGTGTTAACCTATTCGCACAGCTTTGAACA
>CAZJXN010000308.1:0-2600 GCA_964549655.1 uncultured Saprospiraceae bacterium | reverse complement strand
TAATACCATTGATACTTGGATTTCCTGAAATTGGACCAATATAACGCCAAAATTCAATAGGGGTGACAGGATTAGTATCTTTACCATTGATATGATACCAAGATCCTGATAAATTGTGCGCAACTAAAGGACCATCGGTACCGTATTTAGATAAATATTTTGTTATGGCTCCACCTCCAGTTACCTCTTTTACCGCCGAATGATTACCTACTGTTCCTATAAACGTATAAAAAGCTATGTTTGCATTTGTTTCAGAGCAGACTTGGACGTATTTACCAACATCTTTAAAATCAGGTGTCGTTCTATTGCCTTGTTGATTAGGACATAGATAAGGAGCAGGTATTAGGCTACCCGTCCAACTTGGTGTAGTACAACCATTTTCAAAGTAACTCCTTACAAAGCCATGACAATTGTAATAAGCATTTACGTGACAATCGGACAATCGTTTTGAGCCATAGAGCGATTCACTAATTTTCCAGTAGGAGTCCGATACATCGGGATAACAAGTAGCTTGTTGTGAAAAGGTAATGCAGGGTGCAAGCAGCACTAGCACTGAAAATAAAGGTAGTGTGTACTTTTTCATGACTGTGAACATTTTTTAGTTAGGAATTATGAATGACTTCTGTAAGATAGTAATTTTATCTTTACAACTCAAAAATTTCGGTATTTTCTTTTTCAAGATTCGCAATCAAATAGGCACATCATAACTTCATTTCCCAGCCCTTCTCATACTCCCGCGACCACAATTTCATCGCTTCTTTATCTTTGAGAATATGTCCGTTTTTTGGGTCACAATTCAAGGTTCTGCCCGTGCGGTAAGAAATATTGCCAAGCTGCGGTAGCAAAGTGGATTTATGACCTTCCGAAATCGGAGCCGTCAGCTTCGTTTTTCCGCGAATGGAATCTGCAAAATTAATTAAAATCTGGCTGTCCAATAGTTCGCCCATGCCCATGGTGTTGGTGCGAGACGCTTCCTCCAAACCGGTTTTTACCTCTCGAATGAGTTTATTATCCAAACCAAAAATTTTATAATCATCGCCGCCGGGAATGACCATCGTGCCTTTTTCGCCATAGAAAATCACGCCGCGCCCCGCGCCTTCGCCCGGATAACCATTGCAACTTCTGCCTTCCCATTCCATCATCGTGTTGTTAGCAAAAGTGTAAGAAATCGTCTGTGTATCCGGCGTTTCCCAGTCATCTTTGTATGCAAATCGTCCACCCATAGAGGTCACTTTCGTCGGGAAATCCACACCCAATCCCCAGCGCATCACGTCCAATTCGTGCGTGCCGTTGTTGAGCGCCTCGCCCGTGCCCCAATTCCAAAACCAATGCCAATTGTAATGCACCAAATTATCTTGATACGAGCGACGCGGCGCGGGGCCTTGCCATAAGTCGAAGTCAATATTTTCGGGTACCGCTATTTTTTTGCCGACTCCAATCGGTTTCCTCGAATTGGCATACCAGCCTTTTGCAAAATAGGGGCGACCAATTACACCATTGCGCAATTCGTTCATCGCTTCCATCACCTTTGGAAAGGAGCGGCGTTGACTGCCCATTTGGATTAATTTCCCATATTTTTGAACGGCTTGCACGAGCATTTCACCTTCGGCAGGATTGTGCGAGCAAGGTTTTTCGACATACACGTGCTTACCTGCTTGCACCGCCAACATCGCCGCAGGCGCATGCCAATGGTCGGGCGCAGCAATAGCGATAGCGTCTAAGTCTTTCACTTCCAGTAATTTGCGTACATCTTTGAAGCCCTGCGGTTTTTTGCCCGTATCTTTTTGTATTTCTGCGATGGTTTTTTCTAACACTTTGCTATCCACATCACAGATATAAGCGACCTCCACATTGGGCAATTTGGCAAACATTTTCGCCAAGAATAAGCCGCGGCTATTCGTACCGACTACGCCCATCACTATTTTCTCGTTGGGCGAACCCTGAAAGGCAAAAAGATTGGGCGCAGCGAGTATTCCGGTGCCGACAAGGGCAGTTTGCTGCATGAAAGCGCGGCGGTTGGTTAGGTTTGACATAAGGTTTAAATGATTTGCTGATTTGCCAATCCCGCCTTGCGGGACAAGGTTTGGTGATGTGCTAATGTACGAATATAACTTGGACGTAAAAAGTGCTTGTTGACCATGAACGGATTGGTATGAATTTTACCGATTTAAAAAATAATTTCGGAACAATTCTAATTCTTGCAACTCCTGTTGTACAAAACGTTCAAAGAGCCGTTCGCCGACCTGATTTTTCAAAGCAGAAATACCGACATCAATTAAACGAATGCCTTTTTCAGTCAAGAAAATATTATCAAATGTCATGCCCGGCATATCCGAAGGTCTTCTCAAATCCCGATGTACAAAACCCGCTTTGTGCAATTGTCGCAATTCATCTTCTAAAACATCTAACAACAATTCCCGCCGCTCATACTCATACGCTCGAAAGTCCAATGGATACAAGCGTTCCATGACCAACACTTCACTGTCATTTGCAAAAACATCCAAGCGGATAAAGCGAACGACTAAGCCATTTACTGCATTTGCAAATTTCATTTTATCCGCCTCTGAGCCAATATCCGAGCGCGTATCGCCCGTGAAAAG
>CAZJXN010000307.1:0-2605 GCA_964549655.1 uncultured Saprospiraceae bacterium | reverse complement strand
CGTTGCAACGCTTTTCGCAAACGCACTTCTTCGAGTTGGAAGGTCATCACTTCATCGTATGCTTGCAGAAGTAATAAATGATTCGGTTCATAATCTTGAAAAACTTGAAAAAATAATTGAGAAGAGGCTTGTAAGTGCCTGTCTTTCTTACGATTACCAGGATAACCTTTGAATACGAGTCCGGCGATGCCCGCAATATCCCGAAAGCGCCGCTTTGCCATTTCGACCGCATTTACGCTGGCTTGAATGTCGCGCGTGAGGTGTTGCGTGGAAAAAATATTTTCTTCTAAGGCTTTATCTATTGGAATTTCGATGTCAGACAGCAATTCAAAACCATAATCATTCATCGCAATGGAAAAACTAATCGGCGTGAGTTGCGCGATGCGATAAGCGAGCAGCGTGCCCATGCCCTCGTGTACAAAGCGCCCTTCAAACGGATACAGCACTAAGTGAAAGCCCTCGCGGCTGGGAAAATATTCTATCAAAAACTCATCAGACGTGGGAATGTGCGAGCGTTTTTCCTGCACGGCAGCCAGCGGTTGTAATGTTTTTAGTTCAATATCATGGAAATTATGATAGGATAATTCTTCCATTTTCAACCGCAAGAAATGCGATAATTCGGAGGATAAAGGCATTCGACCGCCTTGCCAAGAAGGGATGCGACCCGTTTTCTGCGTGCTGCGGCGCACTTGCACGGTCAGTTCTTTGATGCGCACCAATTCGAGACTACGCCCGGCAAACCAAAATACATCGCCCGGCTTGAGTTGCGAGACAAACCACTCTTCAATCGAACCAATAAACTCGCCACCTAAATATTTGACTTGCAAATTCACTTCACTCACAATCGTACCGATATTGAGCCGATGGCGCAGCGCGATGCGTTTGCTGGTCACTTTATAAATGCCGTCTTCCACTTCTACTTTTCGATATTCATCATAAGCGTGTAATGAATTGCCGCCCGTTGTAATAAAATCCAGTACCCAAGCCCATTCATCTTGTGTAATGCTACTAAATGAATACGTTTTCTTTATTGCTTCAAAAATTTCCTGCGGTCGAAATCCATCCGATACGGCTAAGGTCACAAGGTATTGAATGAGCACATCAAACGAACGAATGTAAGGAATGCGACTTTCTAACTTACCTTCTGTCATCGCTTGTCGCAATGCCGCTCCTTCCAGCAATTCCAAAGAATGGGTGGGTACAAAATAAATTTTACTTACCGCGCCCGGCTGGTGTCCACTGCGTCCGGCGCGTTGCAAAAAACGAGCGACTCCTTTCGGACTTCCTACTTGCACAATCGTTTCTACGGGCCTGAAATCCACGCCCAAATCCAGGCTGGACGTGCAGACGACGGCTTTCAAGGTGCCTTCGTGTAGCGCATTTTCTACCCAATCCCGTATATCTCGACTCAAGGAACCATGATGCATCGCAATCGCGCCCGCCAAATCTGGGTCCACTTCCAGCATCATTTGATACCAACGCTCGCATTGGGCGCGCGTATTCGTAAAAATTAAAGTGCTTTTACTGCTTTCTATAATTGGCAACACTTTGTCTAAGAGCCTGAGTCCTAAGTGTCCCGCCCACGGGAAGGTTTCGATTTCGTCGGGCAAAACAGATTCTACTTTAATTAATTTTTGAATATTCGATTTTATAATTTGGTTTTGAATATCCTCTTTTTCAGGGAGTAACACTTGAATGGCTTCTTCCATATTTCCAATGGTCGCCGAAATGCCCCAAGTTTTCAATGCTGGTAAAAGTGTCCGCAAGCGCGAGAGTGCCAATTCAACCTGCACGCCGCGTTTAGAACCTAACAATTCATGCCATTCATCAATCACAACTGTTTTCAAACCTTTGAAAAAAGTCGGATAACCCTTTGTTGCCAGCATTAAATGTAAACTTTCGGGGGTAGTAATCAATAATTCGGGTGGCTTTTTTTTCTGATTAGAACGCTCAGTAGAAGAAGTATCGCCGGAACGAGTGGCAACGGTCCAATTCAAACCCAATCCTGTGATAGCGCGTTGCGCCGATAATTGAATCTCTTTTGTAAGTGCGCGAATCGGCGAAATCCAGATAGCTTGTAAGCCGTTATTAATTTTTGTAAAATCGTTGGGGTTATTTTTAATAAATTCTAATAAAATGGGCATTAAAAGTGAATAAGTCTTGCCGCTGCCGGTAGGCGCATTCACCACGCCGCTCTCGCCGGAGAGATGGCGCTGCCAAGCTTCTTCCTGGAATGGAAAAGGCGTCCAGTTTTGCGTGGCGAACCAGTCTTTGGCGAGGTGAAGGAGTTGTGCTTGCTGCATTGTGGGTAAAACAGAGCGGAGGTAGGGAAGGTTTGGAAATTTATTGACTTATGAATCTTTTATTAATTTCTGTAATCAGTTGTAACACCGCAAGTGTAATTTCATTTAATGTTATTTTTATATCTGAATGGTTAACAACATCAAGTCTTACTTCTCTTTTAATTCTTTTCAACCTTGCTTTGTTCTGAATAAGTTCATTTAAAATTTGTTCCTCTTTTGTAATTTCTGTTTGTGACATTAGTAAATCTGGTAGTGTACCATATCGAGTGATATTATATCTTTGAAAAAAAAAAGAAATAAAT
>CAZJXN010000306.1:0-2608 GCA_964549655.1 uncultured Saprospiraceae bacterium | reverse complement strand
ATTGTAAATGGAAATTTGATTTAGGGTTTTATCTGATGAAATATTGATTGAAGAGTTTGCTGGGTTGGGAAATATTTTAAGCGATAAACTTTTAACTTGAATATTACTTGTGCTTAACGGAGTACTTCCTAATCCTAAACTGCATTTGTGCATTGCAACGGGATGAACATTTCCGCTTTGATAGTATTCGTAATAGTAAATAAATGCTTCGGTAGGAGTAATAAATACTTCGGGGTCTAACCGGAGTGCAATTCTGTTGTCGCTAACTTTACGAAAATAGGGTTGGGTTGCATCTAAAGCTACAATCCATACATCAGCAGGTTTAGAATTATTTTGTGAACCGGGTATAAACTTTTCGGTAGCGGCACAAAGAAAAAGACAGGAGTTATTTTGAAATACAAAAGGTTCGGCTGAAAAATAATAATGATAGGATGTGTCTGGAATTTGAATGTCGTAAACAAAGTTAAAAGTGTTTCCAATTTTTTGATACAAACGTAAAATGGTGTCATTTACGGTGCAATAAAGTAATTGTGAATTGCCATAATCGGGGGCATTCCATATAAAAGCATCAATCTTATTTCCTGCATCAAAAGTAAGTTGGGTAAGGTTTGAACTGCCTAAATCGTATCTGAAAATTTGGGTATATCCGTTGACTGCATCGTTTGTAAGTAATGCTTGTTCCCCATCAATAAATCTTGCACCGCTTGAACTATTTGCACCATACGGAACAGGTATATCGCTTACGGGATTATTTGCCGCACTCCAATTGAGCGAAAAATTTAATATATTATTTCCTTTTGCGTAAACCAAATTTGGAGAAGTATCTGAATTGTTTTTACTGCAAATGGTTGCAAATCTTCTTCCAACAAGAGAGGAACTTAAATCGCTAATACCATAACCCACGCCATTCCAAGTTGCTTTACCAATGCTTCTGTTAGTGGCAGTTTGTTTTGTATAAAAGACACCTGCACCGCCTCGTCTGTATCCCCATTCAGATCCGTTAATTGACTGAGTGATAGGTGCTAATGTGTTGTCAAATAAATAATCTTTGCCAGATGCGGAAACCAAATCGCCCGTAAGGCTATCTATCAAACCGACATAGCCAAAATTATTTTCATCCTGAAAACAAAATCTATTGCCCTGTTGCCAAAATTCAAAATCTAAATAGCTTACTGTGGTATCACCAATGCGAATGTCCTGAACTGAAAATTGTGCCTGTGCCTGTATTGCGAATGCAATAAAGATAATTAGTATCCATTTTTTCATCTATTGAATGATTTTTTTTGTGTGAATATATTTTTCTGATACTGCCCTGATTAGATGCTTATTTTGTATGAAAGTTTAATTTGAATGAAAAGATTTCTGAAAAGAAGTTTGTTTTGCTTTTGAATTAAGCAGGTAGTTTGAGAAAAGCGGTGAGTGCGGTTGGGTAAAATAGAATGTGAACCAACGAAGGGTTGGCTTTTTGCGAGTGGGGTTGGTTCTCTTTTTATTTTACGAAGGATAGCAAATACGGCTTGTCCGAAATTGTTTTGTCTGTCAGTTTGACGCGCCATAGAATGACGCATAACGGTTTTTGGCTTGGCGAAAGCAGGGATTAGAAGCACAAATGTTCAATAAAATTCAAATGTTTATTAGAAGTACAAATGCTCAATTTACCACGTCAGCCCTGCTTTTGCCAAGCCGCTGTTAGGTGCTGGCGTTCTTTCTTCAGTCATTTTCAATTGCTCGGTTTAAAAAGTCCACCAATGGTTTTGTCGTCTTGAAATAGGAATTGATTTTGTCGAATGTGTCTATTGATATTATTTCTTTGTCTGTTAGTTTTTCCATTGTGTAAAAACCTTTCATTCTAAGAAATTCACTTGCTTGATTTGCTTCGTCAAACTCTTTTGGTGTCCTGCTCAAAACACCTGAATTGTTGATACCACTTGGGAATATTTTCTTAAATGTTTTGTCATTAATTATTGCTGTCCACTCGTCAAAAGCATAATCTATTTCTTGTCTAATTTTTTTTAATTGGTCTGGTTGCGGATTGTAAACCCCACCGCCAACGAAACAATTGTCAGGCTCAATGTGCATATAGTAGAATGCCGATGGACTATTTTTTCCGTTCTTGTTCAACACGATATAATAATCTGTCTTGTATGGTGTTTTGTCCTTTGCAAAACGTAAATCTCTATTCAGTCTTGTTATACACTTTTTCGGGTCGAGATAAGCGTTTGAAATGGTCTTGTCTAAATCCGAAATAGAAATTATCAATTGAGAAGTCAAAGCCAAAATGTCGTTTTTAGCATCTTCATACGATTTTCTATTGTCGTCAAGCCATTCTTTTGAGTTGTTAAGTTTAAGGTCTTTTAAAAATTTAAGCGTATTTTTATTTATCATTTGTCAGGTTAAGATTTAATTTCGTTTGTGTCGTGGTTGCCTTGCTGCTAACGTTCCGGCGCTTAGCGAGGTTGCGAGCTTCGGAACCGTTTATTTCCTGTTAAATTAAAGATTTCTTGCAAAACGCAAATATGAAGTTACCACATAATTCGCAATCTTGCCAAACGCTTGTCCACACCCGTTAAGTTAAGGCAAAGGTGCCCGTTTTTTCGTATATTTGCAC
>CAZJXN010000305.1:0-2627 GCA_964549655.1 uncultured Saprospiraceae bacterium | reverse complement strand
TTAAAACAGTGGTCATAGCAGGTGTTTTTCAAAAATATAAAATTAGAATGAATAAATAAAGAAGTGGCAGCACTGAAAAGGTAACATTTCGTTAGGAGTCCTCATCCTCTTCGCCTATAGAATTGGCTTTTTGCTCCAAAAAATCATCTACTAATGCACTAATGTCGGAATCACTTAACGTTGTTATTTCTGATTTATCATAAATAGACAATAGCGTAACAACCGTTTGAGCTATTCCATTTTCATCTTCTATCGTTTCAATAATATAAGTAATGATTCGAAATCCGCCACTTTTGCCTTTGCCTTTACTTTTTGAGGCTAATCGTATTTTATAAGTTGTTTCCGTTAGCCTATCTCCTTGTTTGGGATGGAGGCGCAATGATTCTTCCAATGCAGCCAATTCTTCTTTAAGGCTATGAAACTTCTTCAAATACCTTTTCGCTTCCCTGCGAAAATTATCCGCGATAACAACTTCAACATTCATTTAAAAATGCCGTTAAAGATTGCAATTTCCGTTTCTCCTGCTGTGCCTGATGCGCTTCTTCCAGCGCCGCTTTGATGCCTTGTAATATTTCCAATTTACGCTTGATTTCCTCGTATTCCTTTTGAAATACCAGCCAATCGCTCATCGGGATTTGAACGGCAATTTGATTGCCCGCTGCATCCGTGATATAATTTAAATGGAGCATATCAACAATTGTTATGATTTAAAGGTAAGGATTGTTGGCGAAAAAAGCAAATTATTTTTTCATAATTATAGACTAATTTGCCTTTTATACTTCTTTTATTAGTCTATCAAGTATGATGCAAAATATATCAGCATTATTATTGATTTGCAATACAGGATTTCTTCCCGTTTCTTTATCTATTTCAACGCCGGCAGTATATGGAGAGATACCCAATATTTTTTCTAATCTTATGTTTGAGTTCTTTTTATATCCTATAAAAATTATTCTTTTATTGGTTAGGTAAAGATTACCTGTGTCATTTAAGGATAATTGTTCGGACGATACACTTTTTGGAGAATAACTACCTGTTTTTAAATAGAAGCCTTTTACTACCTTTATACTCGCTGAATACCCAGAGTAGTTTACGCTTGTTCTTACTGTCCTTAATTCATACCAATGTACGTTTTGAGCCAAGAAATAACACCTTTCATTCTTTTGTAACTTAATGCCAACTTGATAGATATTAAGCTCAGTGTTTTCTATTGCCCAATAAAGCTTTAATTTTTCCAATTGCTGGCTTGTTGCAGCATTCATTTGAATATTTACATTTAAGCTTTTGGCAATCATATCGAGCTCTTTTTCTTCCTCAGGAGACAAACGGTGGTCTTCAATTGCCTTACCAATATAATCTTGAATGTATGTTGAGCGAACATGATTTGAAATCCTTTCTGATAATTCCTTAGACAATTTGAGGTCTGTTTCAAGTTTTTCAATGAAGTTTCTTTCTTCCTCGCTAATTCTTCCGTCGGCAACTATTTCCTCGAAAGCTTTTTGATAAACCTCTGTGCCAACCATTTCATGGATTTTGGAAATTGATTTGTCGGAAAGCGATAATATTGATTTAAGTCTTTCTAAATCCATTATTTCTTCATCACTCAATATTCTATCTTTTAGAAAATGATTGAGAGTAACAGCATAAAACTCCTCCAAATTCAATCGAAAGGATTTTTGAAAGTCAACGCAGTACCTTTCTTCAATTTCCGATACCTCTTGGATAGAAATATCTTGAATTGCAGCCGAAGCCAACAGGTTATTTAACTCAAAAATTGCATTTTCTCTTGGATACTGTCGAAAAACTTTCTGCATTGGGCTTCTCTCTTTCAAACGAACTTGTTTAAATATTTGCATAAGCTATTCATATTTTCTGTATTCTTGATAAATTGGGTCATTCCAGTTGCATACTCCTCCGTGGTGAGAGCACGCGCCGCTACCTCTTGCACTCGATGTGGTTCCGTCGCAGCACCTTGTAACGTAACCAACTACCTTTCTACGAACTGGGTTAATCTTATTGTAAAATTTTTCGGCTTCTGAATTCCCAAATTCTATAGAATATTTTAGGTCACTGATTGCATTTTCAATTTTACCTTTTTTGTTATAGCAAATCGCCCTTTGTAAGTATAGTTCTGAATTTCTTTGCCCACCATCCAGCAGTGATGTTATCTCAGTTATCGCTGCTTCATATTTTCTAGAATTTACGAGACAAATCGCTTTTTTTGATAAAATCTCAGTTTTTTCATTGTTTGCAAAATTTAAAGCCAATCCATATGCTTCGATGGCTTGATTAAAGTTCTTTTTCTTTGCTAAATTATCTGCTTTTTTGAGGTAAAGATTTAAACTATCTATTCTTGTCTTTTCTTTCTGCGTTGCCTCTATCCTTACCTGCTCTTTTCTTTCATTTTCAAGTTTTTGCTGGTAAGCTACTCCTCTATCTATTTCTGCATAATGAGAACCTGTAAAACCTGACAACAATAGTAAGACTGCAGAAAAGCCCATTCTAATTTTTGGAGTAAGTTGAAATTGCAGCGTTTGCTCAATCCAGCATTGTCCTTTTGGCAGGAAAAGAAATCCAAGTAATCCAAAGAGAATTCCTAGCCAAAAATGATTAAAAATATTTAGTAA
>CAZJXN010000304.1:0-2650 GCA_964549655.1 uncultured Saprospiraceae bacterium | reverse complement strand
GGGAAAAGGATTCAAAAATTGTTTATTTAAAGTAGCACAACTTTGCAAACTGAGACCGATAAGAAGGATTGTCAAAATAGCTTTCATAAAGACGATTATTTTAATTTTTGCGGAAAATTGCCGGTACGGACTACCCATTCTTCATCATACACAGAAGCGAAAACAACGAGCAATTCAGCTTGTCCAAATCCAAATAATTGCCGCAATTGAGTGGCACTTTTCAGGTCTTCTTTCACTACTAACAATTCAATCACCGCGCCCGCCGGTAACAACGTCCCTTCGGCGAGATTTGTGTGTACAAAACTAATCGTGGTATCTTGCGGATAAATTTGATTGTACAGGAAATTTGCCGGGTCTGTTATAAAGACGCTATCTTGATAATGCACTTCTACTTTTTTAATAAATGCCGGACCAATCCCATTATTGGCTATACAAAAAGAATAAGTATGTTCTTGTGGGTTGCGATTAAAAAGCTCCAGATACGGCAATACTGATGCATATTGCTGCTTCCGCGTCAAATTCGTCTGGTAATACAATAAAAAAAACGTACCTAAACTGATGAGAAAAGCCATCAGACTCAGCGTTTTATCCAAATTCCAATTTTGCAGAAAAGATTTTTTGTTGGTAGTCATAAAAAGGATTTACGAAGGTGTAAATATGCTGATTTACGCTTCAAAATAAACTCTTTTTTGGAATTAAGTTCTTAACTGATTTTTAATTATTCAAAAATAATACCTACCTTTGCAGCCGTTTTTATTTTTTAACCAATATGTCTGAATACCAATGACTAATTACGAAGTTACTTTCATCGTAGATCCAGTGCTGTCGGCCGATGAAATTCAAGCGACAGCTCAGACGTATGTCGATTTGCTCCGAAATGAAGGCTGCAATATCGTGCATGTGGATGAAATGGGCTTGCGCCAGCTTGCCTATAATATCAACAAACGCCAGTCGGGCGTGTATTACTGCGTAGAATTTGAAACTCCCAACGGCGATTTTCTCACCGGCATGGAGTTGTCCTTGCGTCGGGACGAACGCATCATGCGTTTCCTCACTGCCAGGTTGGACAAGTACGGCATGAAATTCAATGCAGACAAGCGCAATGGCTTAATCGGCAAGAAAAAAAGCAACGCGCCGGAACGCGACCGAGGCAACGACCGTAATAATGGCAATGCCCAACCACAAGAACGGGAACGGGGTAATGAGCGCGGCAATAATCAAGGGCAAAGAAGAGAAGAAAATCCAGACCGCCGCAACGAAAATGCCAAACAAGAACGGCAAGCATCAGCACCTAAACCCGCCGAAGCACCTGCTCCTGAGCCAGTTGAAGTGCCATTACTCGTTATAGACGCCGAGCCAATTCCTACCCCGACCACGCCAACGGATGAAGCCACGATTACGCTTCGCTCAGAAGAAGAAATCACGGGACCAAATCCTGCCCCAGCTGCAGATGAAGCGCCGCCTTCTATCGAAGAAGTCGTGCTTGCAACCATCGAGAATGAGGAAGGCACTGTGGAAAGTTCAGCAACTTCATCGGAAGGATAAGCGTAAACGAGTAGGCAGTTTGAAAAGCGATATTATAATTTCATCCTGCTTCATTCTTAATTATTCATTCTTAATTTTAAAAAAGAAATGGCAACCACTAAAGACGATATAAAATTTTTAAGTAATCCAAATATTGGGCAGCAGCGCAAAAAATATTGCCGCTTTCGCAAATTTGGCATCAAGTATATTGATTACAAAGACACTGATTTCTTATTGCAATTCATCAACGAGCAAGGCAAAATCCTGCCCCGCCGCATCACTGGCAACTCCTTGAAGTACCAGCGCAAAGTGTCTACCGCCATCAAGCGTGCGCGTCACCTCGCGTTATTGCCGTATGTAGCGGATTTATTGAAATAATGTGCTAATTAAGGCGCGTTATCACTTTTGATTTAGCAATTTGAAGAAGTACGAGGAAAAACCTCAAACTTCAAACTTCAAACTTTAAAAAAATGGAAATCATATTATTAAAAGATATAGATAAAGTAGGCGATAAGCACACCGTCGTAAAAGTAAAGGACGGTTACGGTCGCAATTTCCTTATTCCACAAGGCTTGGCATTAGAGGCAAACAAAAAAAATCGCCAGAAATTGGACGACCTCAAGTCGCGCGAAGAGGCAGAGGAAACTCAAAAAGTAGGCGAATATCAAGCAATCGCAGATAAACTGAAAGACGTGGTATTGCGCATCGGTGCTAAAGCCGGTCAAAGTGGTAAATTATTCGGTAGTGTCACCAACGTACAACTCGCAGCCGCGTTGAAAGACCAAGCCGGTGTCGAAATCGAACGCAGAAAAATCATCATAGACGAGGAAATCAAAACCCTCGGTATCTACACCGCCGTTTTAGAATTGCACAAAGACGTAGATTCTAAAGTGCAGTTTGAAGTCGTGGAAGAGTAAGCCAGTGGGCGGTTTGCAGTAGGCAGTTTGCAAGAAAGTGACTGCCTACTGTTAACTTACTCAGCTCAGCGGTTAGCTGCGAAAAAATGTCTGAACTGTGATTTGTACGATTTCTGTGATGGATATGATTTCTGTGATGGATATGATTTGCTATTAGGGCAAACGCACCAAAATTAAATTCCCACGACTTTTAGAAGATATTGAATATT
>CAZJXN010000303.1:0-2730 GCA_964549655.1 uncultured Saprospiraceae bacterium | reverse complement strand
TTATATTGTCGTGCATACACATTATATCGTCGTGCGTACACATTATATCGTCGTGCGTACATGTTATATTGTCGTGCGTTTGCATTAATTTAGAACGGCTTTACATTATATTATTGTGCGTACACATTACTTTTTCCTATTTCCGAATTATATATTCGTTGTATCAATTTATCATAGCGGCGGGTCGCTCCGTTCCTTCGGGATAGGGCATTGGGTTCACCCAAATCTGTCCATTTTCTACCTTCACGTCGTAGGTTTCCAACTTCTCGGTAAACGGCGGCGGCGATTGCCCATTGCCAGGATAATATTGATACCCGTGCCAAGGGCAAGTAATACAGCCGTCCACAATCTTGCCTTCGCCGATGGGTCCGTGCTGGTGACGACAAATGTTGTTGACGGCGGAGACTTTGCCTTCGTATTTAAAAATGGCGATGTTTTCTCCGTTTAGATAGACGATTTTGGCGCGGTTATCTACGATTTCATTTACATTACAAACTATGTGAAAGCCATCCAACCCGTTCTGAACGGGCGTAGCCAATTGTTTTTTTGACAAATTACCAGCTATCAAATGTAAACCAATTACCGTGGTCAACCCAACGCCCATCAGTCCAATCCAAACGGGCGATTGTTCCAATTGAATAACACCCAACATTACATGAAACACCAGTAGCGCATACGCCACGTACACCAGCATGTGCAGGCTCTTCCACACTTTCGGATGGAGGCTCTTTAACCAAAAATCATGACTGGTAGCTGCCATCAAAACAAAATCAACAAAGCGAAAAACCCCAGCACCTGAAAGGGAAAATCCTGAAAAGATAGGTAATTAGTATTAGATGCAAAAAGCGACACCAATGGGTCCACATAACCTAAAGTATGAAATTGTACGATATTAAAAATGCCGTGTACCGTGGCTATCAGAAAAGTAGTAACGCCCAAGTGACGGCGGTTGTAAAGCAAAGGCAAAAAACGCGCATCGAGCCTTGCCAGCGGACCAATGCAGAGAATCACGTGCAGCATCAAAAACGAAAGCGTACCCGTGACGCGAATGATGAGCGTTTCGGGGGTAACTTTGGCATCCAGCAGGAGTTGTAAAATGGTAAATATCAAAATATAAATTGCCATCAAGCCCACCATGATTCGGTCGTAGCGACGCTTCTGACGGCTCCATTGCACCGTGGTATAAGTTGCACTCATGGGTTGAAGGTGATGGTTTGAAAAACCGATTTGTTAATGGGGTCTCGGATTTCGAGGTTGTAAGGTGGATTTGCAGTTTGTAAACTATCTAATGGAAAGCGGTACGTTCCTTTCGAGCCTAAGCTTCCAAGAAAGGTATGTTGCCAAAAAATTTGTGTAGAAGGTACGTCAAGTGGCTTTTTTAAGATAATTTCCAACTGCTTATCGTTACCGTCCGACGTGCGAATGTTGGCGGTTAACCAATTGGTCTCCTTGGTCTGGATTATTTTGACTAACGGCGTTTCGGTGTTTTCTATCAAAGTTGTTTGGGTGACTTTTTGTGGCAACACGAGAATGGCACTCACGAAACCAATGGGTAATAGAATTGCCCAGATTTGCCAGACTCGGCGGTGTCGTTGTCGAAGTTCAGGCGTCATGTTTGCGTGCTTTTAGCCATTTGTTCAATAAAACCACCCACAATCCTACCGTACCCGGCAAAAGTAGCAAGCGCGTGCGCCAGAAAGCGCCGTGCATCTGCTCGTCCACTTGGTCCACGCCTTTGAAGACAAACCATAAGCCAAACAGCAAGCCAATGCCTAAGTATAAATAGAAAAGTAAGAGGAGTCCGTATATCCAATTCATAAATCGCAGATTTATTTTTTGGGAGAAACCGATAAGCGTTTGAAAACCTTATCGGTTTAAAGCGGTTTTTACCAAATTTGCGCCGACACGAATTTCGCTAAAAAAGGTAACAATTGCATTTTTAAACTATAATAAGTTTTGCGCAAGCCTTCCATTTGTTCTTCTACCTGTCGGAATTTGCAGCCCAGAGCTTTCCCTTCCAATACGCGCTCCAGCGGCGGTATTGCTTGCTCCAACAATGGAATTTGCGCTTGCATAAAATAGGTAAGCTGATAGTCAATAGCGGCTAAGGTCTCTTTATCTTGCGGCTTGATGCGGGTATTCCCAAAAAGAATAAGTCGTTGTAAATGAATCATTTCCTGTTTCCAAAATTGGATTTCGTCCTTCCACACTGCGAGCTTTGGCAAGAAAACCTTTTTGGCAGAGACCACCCAGAGGTTGGGCGTTAAGTGCATTTCTTTCATTCAAAAATCGTATTTTTTATTGGTTATCTAACATCTAACTTTCATTGTACATTTTCAACACTACTTCCCGCAGGTGTTTGCCGGAATCCGTCATCAAGTAGTAAATAGCGTCCGCAATGGCTTCGCCCGTTGTCCATTTTGAAAAATCGGCATCAGGCATCGCTTCCCGATTCTGCGGCGTATCAATGGTGCTGGGTACGATGACGGAAGCTTGAATATTTTTGTCTTTGCCGTAAGCGTTGATAATTTCCGCCAAATACATCACCAGCGATTTGGACAAGCCATACGCCACCAAATGCGCCGCATCTTTAGCGGTGAACGCTGCGCGAGTACCAATGAGTACGAAATGCCCGCCACCATTGGCTTCAAAATGGGAGAGCAAAGCCCGCACTACAAAGTACGTCGTCTCAAAATTCAGTTTGTACATTTTTTGTAATGCAGCACCGTC
>CAZJXN010000302.1:0-2782 GCA_964549655.1 uncultured Saprospiraceae bacterium | reverse complement strand
TACAATGACGGAAAACGAAATTGCAAAAATAATATTCGACCTTGGTTTAAAGATTCATCGCGCTTTGGGTCCGGGGCTTTTAGAAAGTGCCTACGAAGAATGTCTATTTTACGAAATAAAGAAACAAGGACTACATATAGAAAAGCAAAAAGCGCTTCCATTGATTTATGAAGCAGTAAAATTGGATATCGGTTATCGAATTGGTTTAATAGTTGAAAATAAATTGATTATTGAAGTAAAAACAGTAGAGGCATTGAATGACCTGCACATGGCTCAAATATTGACTTATCTTAAATTATCCAATTGTAAACTCGGTTTGCTTATAAACTTTAATACCGGTTTATTTAAAAATGGTGTAAAAAGAGTGATCAATGGAATATTGTGATTTTTACCACAAAGCACACTAAGTTCACAAAGGTACGATATAGCTAAATCACAACTTTGTGACCCTTGTGAAAATCCTTTGTGGCCTTTGTGATAAAAAAGCGCCAAGGGAAAGTCTCAACGAATCCCACCCTTTATTTGTTCCTTAGCAAAGTTCGCTAAAACGAAAGACGATGAAAGTAGAGCAAATCTATACCGGCTGCCTCGCACAAGGAGCGTATTACATTGAAAGTGAAGGCGAAGCGGTGATTATTGACCCGTTGCGGGAAACCAAGCCTTACCTCGATAAATTGCAAAAAGCAGGTGCCAAACTCAAATATATTTTTGAAACCCATTTCCATGCGGATTTTGTGTCAGGACATTTGGATTTGGCAAAAAAAACTGGTGCCACTATTGTCTATGGTCCAAATGCGCAAACCGAATTTGACAAATACGAAACCAAAGACGGCGAGGAGTTGACAGTTGGAAAAATTACTTTTCGCGTCTTGCATACGCCCGGTCATACCCCCGAAAGCACCACTTATTTGCTTTTGAATGAAGATGGCAAGGAATACGCCATTTTTACAGGTGATACTTTATTTATTGGAGATGTGGGAAGACCGGATTTGGCGCAGAAAGCTGGAGACATCACGGTCGAAGATTTGGCGGGCTGGCTGTATGATAGTTTACGTAATAAAATTATGACTTTGCCGGATGAAGTGATCGTCTACCCAGCGCATGGCGCAGGTTCTGCCTGTGGTAAAAATATGAGTAAGGAAACTTGGGATACTTTGGGCAATCAAAAACAAGTGAATTACGCGCTTCGGGCGGACATGACTCGGGAAGAATTTATACAAGAAGTGGCGACTGGATTGCTACCGCCGCCGCAATATTTTGCAAAAAATGCGGCATTGAATAAAAATGGCTACGAGAGTATTGATAAAGTATTGAAACGTGGAGCCGAAGCTTTGAGTCCACAGGAATTAGAAGATTTAGTAGAAAGTGAAGACGCTTTAATTTTGGACACACGCAAGGAGCAAGTTTTTAAAGAGGGCTTTATTCCAGGTTCCGTTTTCATTGGTATTGACGGGAGTTTTGCGCCTTGGGTTGGAGCGTTGATTGTAGATTTAAAACAGCCCATTGTACTCGTTTGTGATGAAAATCGGGCGGAAGAAGTCGTGACGCGCCTCGCTCGTGTGGGTTACGATCATACGTTGGGTTATTTGAAGGGTGGCATCGAAGCGTGGAAAGCTGCCGGAAAACCAATTGAAATCATCGAATCCATTTCAGCCGAAGAACTCGCTAAACGTCACGCGCAAGGCGAAGCGAAACACATTTTAGACGTGCGCAAGCCGACCGAATTTTTAGCTCAACACCTAACCGAAGCTGAAAATTTCCCGCTTGATTTTATTAATAGCAATATGGACAAACTCGACCACAAAGAAACGTACCATGTGCATTGCGCGGGTGGCTACCGCTCCATGATTACAGCTTCGATTCTAAAAGCAAGAGGTTTTGATAATGTGGTGGATGTACAAGGCGGCTGGAAAGCACTGGAAGCAACAAATTTGGATAAGACAGAGGCAGTAGAACCAACGGATGAAATTGTGGATGCGGCGGTGGAGGCAAGCGTCTGAATCAGCATTTACACAATTAGAGAATGAACAGAATTTAAAGCTATTAAGTACTTCTCTTAACACCAGACACCTAAAAAGAAAAAGTGATCTGGATCGGTTTTCTAAACTGCCAAAGTAGAGGTAAACTCCTTATACTTTTAAATGTGATTTCTATTGTGCTTCCAAAAGTTTTCCATTTTCTATACCCTCTGTTAGGTCATGTCCATATTTTTCAATAAAATACTTTTTGATTTCTTTCGAATACTCATTAATAAACTTAATAATTCTTTCTAAATTTTCTTTGTACTTATCATTGATCAAAGCAAAATCTATAGCTAAAATTAGTAAATTAATAATTACTCCTGCCAATGCACCTAGTATTTGGATTATTTTAGCTAATCAGTGTTAGGTACAATATCAGTTCTTTCAGGTATTATTGTAAAAAAGCTGGAGTAAAAGAAATGAAAATAACTTGGAGTAAAGTCACCCCTAAAATTGGAACATAGAAAACGTTTACTTGATTTGGAAACGTAGGGTGCGTGAAGGATAGGAGCGGTATGCCGCTGCGGGTTAGCTTTGGCGTTGGGGCGGTATGAGAGCGGATAGCCTGACCCCGCCTTCGCTCTGCCATAGATATAGCATACTTTCAAAGTTCGCCACATCTCGGCAGGCGGCGGGGGCACGCCCAAATTGTCTGAACTGTGATTTTTATGATCGTTGTGATGAATGTGATTTTGCACGTTAGACGTGTAAAACCGCAAAATGTAAAATGTAAAACCGCAAAATGTAAAAGTTGCGAGCGA
>CAZJXN010000301.1:0-2802 GCA_964549655.1 uncultured Saprospiraceae bacterium | reverse complement strand
TGGGGTGCGGTATGTATTTTAAATCTTAAAATAGGACACTGATTATTTATGGTAATTAAGGTTTTTTTGTGATAAAATATTAGTTTTTAAACGTAAGCCATTATAATAACTCATGTTACGAACACAAATGACCACAATAGGAACGCGGATGACGCGGATTGGGCGGATTCACACAGATTTCATTTTTTTTTAACGAAAAGTCTATAAATTGAAATGAAGCAAAAAAATCCGCGAAAATCCGCAGTATCCGTGTCATCCGCGTTTCTATTAATGTAATGAGTGTACGTAACGTCCGTTAATAATTATAAAAATCAGTGTCCTGTAAATAAAAAATATGATACAAGCAGCAGTAATAGACAATGGCATCGTCGGTTTACGCCAGTATTTTCAATCAAACGAGAAAGCCCACTACGATTTTCTCGAAGTTGGAGAAACCGTTCCAAATGATTTTTCCGATTACGATTTACTCGTGGTGCCAAATGGCTGCGACCAAATAGCGATGTTGCGGATGAAAGAACCTGTACAAACCTTTCTAAATCAAGGCAAAACGCTGTTCTGCTTCGACGGCTGGTTTACCGATTGGATTCCCGGCAATCAATGGCGAATGGATAATTCTAAAAAAACGATTGACATTCGGTACGCGATTAAAGACGATAAATATGATTTATTTGAAAATGTAAAAGTAGATTCGTTTACCTTTTCGCACGGCATCAGCGGCTGGTGGGCGTGTGGCTATATTGAAGCCGCTCCGCAGGCAAACGTGGTGTTGGAGGACACGTGGGGGCGCGCCATCATGGTACTGGACGAACAAAGTACGCCGGGTAAAATGTTTCTGACTGCCAGTGGACCGCTTGGCGACTTTACGTATGGCACGACGGATGATGAAACAAGTATGAATGATTTGGTGAAATTTTATCATAATTTGCTAAATAAACTTTTTTAATAATGGTACACTGATTTTTTATGATTGATAAGTTTAATTATGATTTTATATAAATCTTAAAAGACCAGTTAAATCATAATAATCCGTGTCCTATAAATGTAGAGCGTATGCAAACGATTGGCTTGATTTTCAACGGCGTGTGGTCGCATTATGTATTTGCGAAAGCGCCCAAATATCAGGATTTATACAAATTATTATACGTCCATGATTTAGAAGAATCGCAATTAGAAGGTTTAAAAGCCCTCGTCATTCCATTCCAATCCAACCAAAAAGCGCTGGCGAAGCGGAAGGATTTGCTGTATAATTTTCTACAAAATGGCGGTAAAATTTTCGTAGAAGGCGACAGCACCGCCGACTGGCTCGATGCGCAGTGGGAAGACCGCCCGGTGAATAACTACTGGTGGGTAAACGACCCGCACAACCCGCCCGTGAGCGACACGGACTACGCGCACCCGATTTATGAGGGCTTGAAGCCGCGCCACGCCTGCTGGCACACGCACGGCGCGTACACCCGCGTACCGGAAAGCGCGAGCATCGTACAAACCAACGCCGACGGCGAAATCATCTCCTGGGAAACTAATGAATACGGCGGCACGCTCTTCGCCACTACCCTCGACCCGATTGTAGAGCATGGTGTACAGCAGATTACACATTTGGATAATTATGTAGATAAGCTCACGGAATGGCTGTGCGGGGTGAAGCCAGAGGGGATGTTCGAGACGGTGGAGGCGGATTATGGGGTGGTGGAATTTTAAATGTTTAATTTTAAATGATGAATCAGAATTGGATTGATAAAATATATAGAATTGGACTGGTTTATTTAGTAGTAGTTACTTGGCGGACACTCTACTTAGCTCAATTCAAGGATTATGATTTAAATTATGGCGACTTGATTGGTGCTTTTTCTATCTCTTTAATAACTTTTATTGTAATCGTAGTTTTATTTTTTATAAAAAGAAAAATCGTATTAAATTCAAAAGTAATCACAATTCTTTATCTACTTATGAATTCACCAATAACGATTTTAATTACAATAGTCTATTATCAAGAAATTTTTAATGCCACCTTGAAACATTAGATAATGAAATTTTTACACTTAATAAGTTCGTTATTCATTCTTTTTGCAATTGCTTGTAATAATAACCAATCTTCTAAGCAGCAACGCAACCCTTTGGAACTAAGCTGGGAAGAAACCCTCGCCCAGGCGAAAGGCTCCACCGTTAATCTCATGATGTGGCAAGGCGACCCGCTGATAAATGCGTATATGCAAAGTTATGTCATTCCGAATTTGAAAGAAAAGTATGATGTGCAACTAAATATCTCCAGTGGACAGGGCAATAATATTGTGCAATTGCTCATGGCGGAAATGCAGGCGCAAAAGCAAAGTAGCGAGATTGATTTGATGTGGATTAATGGCGAGACGTTTTACCAGTTACGGCAGATTGATGGGCTATTTGGTCCGTTCACGGATAAGCTGGCAAATGCGCAATACATTGATTTTCAGAATCCTTTTATTGGAATTGACTTCCAGCAGCCGGTGAATGGCTACGAGTGTCCGTGGGGCAATGTACAGATGGCAATCATTTACAATAGCGAAAAAGTACCGAATCCGCCGAAAAATCGGGTAGAATTGGAAGCATTTGTAAAAGCAAATCCGGGCAAATTTACTTTTGATAATCAATTTACGGGTTTAACTTTTTTGAAAGCATTACTTATTGACATCGCCGGAGGGATGCAGGAACTAAATGGAAAATTTGATGAAGCTAAATACACTAAATATTCAGCGGAATTGTGGATGTATTTGAAAAAAATCCAGCCGTATTTATGGAAACAAGGCAAAACTTTTCCCGAAGGTGTTG
>CAZJXN010000300.1:0-2859 GCA_964549655.1 uncultured Saprospiraceae bacterium | reverse complement strand
GAAGGGCATTTGATTCCGCACATGGAAATGACTTGGGATGAAATCGCATACGTGCAAATTGGCGACAATCCCGGCAGAAAAGAACCCACTACCGGCGAAATCAATTACAAAACCATCTTTGCGTGGCTGGATAAAAAAGGCTACAAAGGCGTACTCGGCATGGAGCACGGCAATTTTACGGCTGGTAAAGAAGGGGAAATGAATTTGATTAAAGCGTATCGGGAAGTGGATGGGTTTAAGTGAGAAGACAAGGATGACATCACTTGAAGTGATGTCATCCCTTGTACACAAAAGCTACACTTAAAATACAGTCATGCAAGATTTGACAAAAAAGATTAAAGGCGAAAGACAAATTTCACGAAGCAGCCAAAAACGCTTTGATAAACGACGGTTGGACTATCGCATTTTATCAAAACTTCTTTGATGATCCTTTTTTTGTAGAAATTGCTGAAATGTATGCACTTAGAATCCTTGTTTTCAACGAAAAAACGTCAACCATTACAAAATGGAAATAGCAAACGCTTGTAAAAAGATTGTTCATCAATACGTGCAAGAAATTGGCAGTATGGTGCCTACCGATGCGTTTTCGGAAACCCAGATCATTGTAGATGAACAGCAGGGACATTACATTCTACTCGACCTTGGATGGCAGGAGCAACGCCGCACCTATCTGCCTTTTGTACACATTGATGTGAAACCCGACGGCAAAGTGTGGATACAGCACGACGGCACCGACCTTGATATTGCACAAGAACTTATACAGCGCGGTATCCCCGCCAGCTCCATTGTACTCGGCTTTAAAGCTCCCGATATCCGACCTTTTATAGCTGATTTTGCAGTGGCGTGAGTAGTAATATATAATGCACTGGTTGCAAACCAGCGCCAGCGAGGCGATTTTTATTTATCCTTCCTGGCATCGGCAATTTCTTGTATTTTTTCAGCCGAAAGCCCGGTTATCTCAGCAACAACATCAAAAGGCAAACCTACTCTTACGGCATTTTCAGCTACTTCCCAGATTGCGCTTGATATTGCGCTTGATATTTCGAGGTTCACCGTTTCCACAAAACTGGCGTCGCTCCGTTGCGCCTCCATATATTGGTCATAAGCCTTTCGGTCAGCAGGGTTTAATTTCAGAATGTCCAATTTTTGACTCGCAGACTTTAAGCCCTTTGCGGTGAATTCGTCTTTGATTTCCGCTGTTTTCAGAAAGTATATCCACTCGTCCAGCGTGTCCTTGGCGACCTCGTTGAACCTGTTTGTTTTTATCACATAGTATTCAGGGTACAAGTCGGATACTGCCGTTTTTTTGAACAGTTCTTTTTGTTTTTCAGATAGTTCCAGTTCATGGTTGCTGTGAATGCCGACAAACGTGGTCGCGCCGTGGTAAACATAGTCATCCCCTTGACCGAGGTCAAAATATACAATGTTGACGGAGTACACTTTTTTGACCTGAGAATACGGCTGCCCTTCGGAAATGTGCTCCACGATGACCTTCGCCGTGCCGTAAAGCATCCGCTGAAAGTAGTCGGCTTCCCGGGTATTCTGGATTTCGACGATGACCAACTCGCCTTTCCGATTTTCCACGAGAATATCCACTCGATTGAACTTATCGTCCTCGGTTTCTTTATTTCCTTCACTTTCAAGGATTTGTTTTATTTTGAAATCCTCGTGGAGCAACTCGGACAGAAATCCCTCCAAGATGTCGAAATTGGCTTTATTGCGAAGCAACTGCTTCATAGCCCAATCGAACCGAACCAGTTTTTTTGCCATTCTGCAAACAATTTGTAACAAAAGTACGAAAACTCATCCAGTTAAACGTAAAGGGCACCCTACATTTGACGCTGATGCATTTTTTCGGGGAGCCGAACTTCGCTGTATTTTAGCACTTTTGTGTGCAATGGATGTCATCACTTGAAGTGATGACATCCCTTTAGAATTTCAATAAGTAATTCGTTATCAGTATTTTAGAAACCGGTCAATGGTCAATTATAAATGGTTAATTACTTATCCTATCTTTGTGTAAAGAACTCCTTAAAATTATGAAATTTGTAGATGTAAAAAACGATATAGCCTTTCGCAAGATTTTTGGTAACGAAAACCGAAAAGAAACGCTCATTTCTTTCCTCAACGCTGTGCTCGACTTTCACGGTGACCAGCGCATCACGCAGGTAAACATACTCAACCCGTATCAACTGCCCAAACTCAAAGGTGGCAAAGTGACCATTATTGACGTGAAGGCAACCGACCAAGCAGGTCGAACCTACATCGTGGAAATGCAAGTGGGTGATATTGACGGCTTCGAGAAACGGGTGCTTTATTATTCCTCTAAAAGTTATGCTGACCAAATCAAACGGGCAGATTTTTACAGACAACTACGCCCCGTGATTTTTATCGGCATACTTGACTTCGAGCATACCGAAAATAAAAAGTGTATAAGCCGCAGCCAAGTCCGAGACATCGAGACGGGAGAACAAACTATAAAAGATATAGAGTTCACCTTTATAGAATTGCCAAAATTCAAATTGGAACTTCACGAACTCAAAACTTTGACTGAGAAGTGGGTTTACTTCATTAAAAATGCCGAAAATCTTGAAGTCATACCTGAAAACATAGATGACGAAGGTTTGAAGTCGGCATACGAAGAAGCAAATGTCCAAACTTGGACGCAGGAAGAATTAGACGCGTACGAATATGCCTTTATGCGAGAGGAAGATGAACGAGCAAGATTGGATAGGGCAGAACAAAAAGGCGAAGAGAAAAAAGAAATAAGTACGATTTTGAAACTAATCGCCAAAGGCAAATCGGTAGAAGAGATATCAGAACTTTTAGATATTTCGATTGAAGCTGTTCAACAAGTAA
>CAZJXN010000299.1:0-2943 GCA_964549655.1 uncultured Saprospiraceae bacterium | reverse complement strand
GTATTATGAAGAAGAGGCAAAAACGAAACGTAGCAGATTATTTTCTTGGAAGAAGAAAGTTTGATTTTTTGTATTGAATACTTAAAAATGCGAATATCGGGTTAACCCCGAAGGGGTGATAGACCTATAGACAATTGACAATCAGCGGGTTTTGAACCCCGACGGGGTGACACATTCTACGCAAATAGTGTCACCCCGCTGGGGTTCAAAGTAAATTTTGTCGGTTTTTTTATAAATATGCCACCCCGTCGGGGTTAATTCCATTCATTTAAAGGGGTTTTTGACCATTTTTAACCCGATATTCGCATTAAAACCATAATTATACCAGGCTTTTGAAGCGCAATTGAAATTTCAGCAGATGAAGTGGGCGTATCTTAGATAAAAAAGTGTATATTGGATAAAAATGTAGCACATGACCAGCGTGTATAAACTCAAACTTGTCGATCTTAATGAAGCACTTTTACAGGAGCTGAAGCTGCAATTTTCTAATGCAGAGGTAGAGGTACTGGTCAATGCTCCACGCGAGTGGACAGCTACAGAGGAGGATTGGTTTTGGAGTCTTATTGCACTTTTGGACTGGGATAAAGAGGGTGATGGTAACGCAGTACTTGCCCCAGCTACAACTCAGTTAGCCACTTTACCCATTCGATTCATTTTGTTGTTTACGGATATGCTTTCCCAAAAGCTCTATCATTTGGATGCACAAGTATTTGCAGCGCATATAGGGGAATATAGTTTTCGCGATGGATATTACTTTTCTGTAGATGACTTTTTATATACCCGCTGTTGTGTCGTAGCGAATGGACGGGAAACGTATGAAGCAATACTTCAGGACCCAACTCAAATGCCGGAAGAAGAAACTTTTGAGCCGTTGCTTCGGCTGGCATCGGATGCATATCTTCTAAAAACCGGTCAGCGAATGGAGTATGTGCCAGTTTATAATATCGAAACCTTCTCTAATAAAGAGGGCTGGGCGGCAACGGAAGAGGCTTGAAGCGGAAGCGAAAAAACTTTCATGGCAACAGCCGTAAAAACGAAGAGCTACATCATTTATACGAAATAATGGATGATGTTAATCAGACTACCTTCAAATATGGAATCAGCGCGGATCCAATAGATGAAGATGGACTATCACCCCGCATTCGAGGACAACTGTCGCTTTTTAATATCATTGCTGGAATGACTCGCTTTTTTGCTAAAATTCTCCTGCGCAATATCCCTGGTAGAATCAAAGCACGTGAAATAGAAGATGCCTATATCCAAGCACACCTTGAAAAACACGGAGTACGTCCTCCGGGAAATCCAATACGAAAAAATCGCAAGCAGTAGGCAAATAACTACGCCGATTGCTCCATCAATTGACCATTCAAATGCCACAAACCATTACTATATTAGAACCCGGGCGCAGTGAGAAAAACTACTGGCGGGACTTGTGGCGGCATAAGGAATTGTTTTCATTTATTCTATTAATTATAGCAGAATCATATCTATTTGTTACCCTTAGCAAGCCATGAATAAATCAGTACCTGATACCATGATTTTAGAGCAACCAATGAATACTTCAACAATTGCTAATACAGAGCAATGGGATATTATTATTACGCCTCGTCGCTCCTTATTAGACCTTAATCTGAAAGAAGTATGGCAGTATCGGGATTTGATGGTGCTGTTCGTGCGGCGCGATTTAGTTGCACAATACAAGCAAACCTTGCTCGGTCCCTTGTGGTATTTTATACAACCCTTATTTACTACGCTTATCTTTACCGTGATTTTTGGGCGATTGGCGGGCATCTCTACCAATGGTGTGCCACCGATGTTATTCTATCTGGCAGGTATTACCTGTTGGAATTATTTTGCAGAATGTTTAAATAGAACCTCCGGTACCTTTAGAGACAATCAAGGTATATTTGGCAAAGTGTATTTTCCGCGCCTGACCGTGCCCTTATCCGTCATTATTTCTAGCTTAATCAAATTTGGGATTCAATTTTTATTATTCCTTGCATTTTACGTTTACTTTTTAGCACAAGGCGCAGCCATCCAACCCAATGCCGCTATTTTATTATTTCCACTTTTGATTATACTCTTTGCAGGTTTGGGTTTAGGATTCGGATTACTCATTACCGCCATGACGACTAAATATAGAGACTTGGTATTTCTGGTACAATTTGGGGTGCAATTAGCGATGTATGCCACGCCCATCATTTACCCATTGTCCGCCGTACCTCCACAATACCAATGGTTAGTCGTACTCAACCCAATGACCAGCTTGATCGAAACTTTTAAATACAGTTTTCTCGGTCAAGGCGTATTTTCGTGGACACATTTAGCTTATAGTGCAGGTTTTACAGTCGTGTTATTATTGCTTAGCATCATCGCCTTCAATCGAACGGAGCGCACCTTTATGGATACGGTGTAGCCCAGTCAGTAGCTCAGCCTTTAGGCTGTTCCTAAAACAATTCTATGTCAAACATAGCTATCAAAGTAGAAAACCTCTCCAAGCAATACCGCCTCGGCGAAGTTGGCACTGGTACCGTTAGTCACGATCTTAATCGTTGGTGGCATCGCGTACGCGGCAAGGAAGACCCTTACTTAAAAATAGGGGAAACCAACGACCGCACCAAAAAAGGCGACAGCGAATACGTATGGGCACTCCAAGACATCAACTTTGAAGTACAACAAGGAGAAATACTCGGCATCATCGGTAAGAATGGAGCCGGTAAAAGTACCCTCCTCAAAATCCTTTCCAAAGTCACGGCTCCTACCACCGGTGCGATCAAAGCCAAGGGGAGGATTGCCTCGCTATTAGAAGTAGGTACCGGTTTTCATCCAGAACTCTCTGGGCGAGAAAACATTTACCTCAACGGCACGATACTCGGCATGACCAAAGCGGAAGTAAAAAATAAATTGGATGAAATTGTAGATTTTGCTGGGGTGGAGCGCTAC
>CAZJXN010000298.1:0-2949 GCA_964549655.1 uncultured Saprospiraceae bacterium | reverse complement strand
GTTACCATCAAGCAAAAAAAACAAAATGAAATCTGCTCTTAAAATTATCTTTTTACTCATTCTCGTTTCAGGCTGCCAAATGGAACAAAATAAAGGTGTATACTTTCCAACTCAAGAGCAAGTAACATCTTTTATGAACGAGGCAATGAATACGAATGATTTGCCCGCTGTAGTTGCTATTGCATCCAACACAAAGAATGAAGAAGTCTCATTTGTCTATGGAAAAGCAGAATGGACAGGGAATCAGGAAGTAACAGAAAATCACATCTTCCGACTGTATTCAATGACCAAATTGGTAACAAGCGTGGCTGCCTTGCAATTGGTTGAAAGTGGAGAAATAGGATTAGATGATGACTTGAGCACCTTATTGCCAGAAATGACCGAAATCCCAATTTTATCTAATGGACAACTTACTGAACCTAAGAACCCGATTACTCTTAGACACCTCTTGACCCATACTTCTGGGTTTGGTTACGGCTGTTGTACAGATTTGGAATTATCTAAATTTGATTATGAAAATTGGAAGCATCCCGATGCTCCGAGAAGGTTTGAAAGTGGTACTCAGCTTTTATATGGCACAAGTTTAGATTGGGTTGGCAAAGTGGTTGAAAAAGTTACCAATTCAACTTTAGAAGATTATTTCAGAAGAAACATCACCGAACCTTTAAAAATGGAAAGAACGTTCTTCAATGTTCCAGATTCCTTACAGCAATATATTGTCTCAAGAGGAAATAGAGGAAAGGATGGAAAACAACCGTTGACTGAAAATAAAGGTCGAATACCCAATAAAAAAGTAACAAAATTTAGTGGAGATGATGGCTTATGGTCAACACCTTATGACTATATGAAAATCTTGAAGTGTTTGTTGAATTATGGGACACTTGAAGATGTCGAATTATTGAATAAGAAAACTGTTGAGGAAATGACGAAAAATCAAATTGGCAATATAGATATGGATAGCGAAGGGAACTATTACAATCCAGAATATTGCTGTGATTTAAACGGACTTGCAACCAACTCTACAAAATGGGGATTGGCTTGGGCAATTGACAATCAAGAAAAAGACTATGGTAGAAAACCCGGAACCGTATTTTGGGGAGGTATGATGAATACCTTCTTTTATATTGATTACAAATCGGGTGTCACAGCTTGTATTTTCACACAACACATCCCATTTAATCATTCTGAAACGACTTCATTATTTGATAAGTTTTCAAAAACAATTTACTCAGAAAATAAATGAAAAATGAAGCCTGATGGTAACAATGTATATGCGATAATGCTTCCTAATCGGTCGCACTGCGCATATACTCACGTTGGGCGAAACAGCCGACAAAAAAACTTAACTTGACATAAATATGAAAGTAACTAAAATTCTGACCGTCGTTCTTGGACTCGGGCTTTTCACTAGCTGTCAACAAAAAAAGGATGACTCTGAAGTCTTGAAAAAAATCCTAACCGACTATTTTGACGGAATAAAAACAAATGACTTAGATAAATTGAACTCACTAACAACAACGGACTTTGTTCTTTTCGAGGATGGTGCAATTTGGACAAATGACAGTCTGGTCAAACCAATTCCTGGTGTAAAATCATTTAAGGGCACATGGACTTTTGACGACATGAAAGTTAATATAGATCAAAATAGCGGCGATATTATCTACTACAACCATGGCGATTTCATCATTAACGATACGATTAAAATGCAGGTGGACTTTCTCGAAAGTGCGACATTTAAAAAAGTTGACGGACAATGGAAAATGAATTTCCTTCATTCCACCGTTCGGAAATAAGCCGCAGGTAAGGACAAAAAACACACAAGGTTTCGGGTTCCCCAACGGGAAAATTTCCTTGATTTGATTGAATTGAAATATTTTCCAGAAAATAGATTGTAGCGGTACGACAAATCCAGCAAAATGGCTGGATTTGTCGTATTTTTGTACCAAAATGGCAAAAAATGGCAAAAAAATTAGTTCGGTTCGACTGGGCAATGAAGCGACTTCTCCGGAACAAAGCCAACTTTGACATCTTGGAAGGTTTCCTCTCCGAGTTGCTCCACGAGGACTTTAAAATAAAACAAATCCTTGAAAGTGAAGGAAATAAGGAAACCGAGGACGACAAGTTCAACCGGGTAGACATCCTCGTGGAAAACAAAAAAGGCGAGTTAGTCATCGTTGAAATCCAAAACACCCGGGAGGCCGACTACTTCCAGCGGATGCTCTACGGCACAGCCAAAGTCATCGTGGAGCATATCGCCGAAGGCCAGCCTTATTCCCAAGTCAAAAAAGTGTACTCCGTCAACATTGTGTATTTTGACCTCGGACAAGGGGATGACTACGTTTACCACGGCACAACCACGTTTGTCGGCATTCACAGCAACCACGAACTAGAATTGTCTGAAAAGCAGAAAGAGCTTTTCCAAAAGACATCGGTATCGGACTTGTATCCCGAATACTATGTGATAAAAACAAACAGGTTCAACGAGGTCGCCAAGGATACGCTGGACGAGTGGATATACTTCTTGAAAACGGCGGAAATCAAAGAAGAATTCACAGCAAAGGGGTTGAAGTCTGCCAGCCAGAAACTTGACATTCTGAAATTAGACCCTGCCGACCGAAAGGAGTATGACAGGTATATGGAGTCGCAGCGGAGCGATGCGAGTTTTGTCGAGACTGTGAAATTGGAAATTACGTCGGCGATAAATGAAGCATTGAGAAGCCGTGCAGAGGAGGCATTAAAAAAAGGATTCGCGGTGGAGGTTGTGGCTGAGATAACTGGTTTACCGATAGAAGAAGTCCAAAAGATTGCCGATAGTCTGCCCTAATAAATAAGAATCACCCAAACAATGCATGGGACGGAAAGCACTCCTAAACGTCGTGCCTTCGTCCATGCCGCCGTTGTACAAAAGGCTCGCTGCGCTCGCCTTCTGTACAACGCGGAGCGGCTGCA
>CAZJXN010000297.1:0-2984 GCA_964549655.1 uncultured Saprospiraceae bacterium | reverse complement strand
ACTATATTACTTTTTCTCAAAATTCAAAATTTTTGGCCTGCGAAAGACCAGTTATGAAGATTCTATCATTCTGCAAATTCTGATCTGGACTTACTTCGCCAGCGCACTTTCCCGTATTTTTTGCAAAAAAGGAGACGCAAATACAAAGTTTTCCATCGTTTCATTTTCGCTGCGTAAGACCGAGTCTTTATTACCACGCCACACGACTTCCCCTTCATGCAGCAGGACGATATTGTCGCCAATTTCCATAACGGAGTTCATATCATGGGTATTGATGACCGTTGTAATATTATTTTCTACCGTAATGTCATGAATTAATTCATCAATTAAAATTGCCGTTTTCGGATCCAAGCCAGAGTTCGGCTCATCACAGAATAAATATTTGGGTTTCAACACAATCGCCCGTGCAATGCCGACTCGCTTCTGCTGCCCGCCACTTACTTCGGATGGAAAACTTTTATTCTTGCCAGTGAGTCCCACGCGCTCCAAGCACTCATTCACACGGCTGAGTTTTTCTTTCGCCGTCATCTTGCTAAACATATCCAAAGGAAAGCGAATATTTTGCTCCACCGTCAGCGAATCAAACAGCGCTGAACCTTGAAATAACATGCCTACCTGCGCTCGTATTGCTCGCAACTGCTTCTTATCCAAGCTAAAGTAATCCACATCATCGTACCAAATCTTCCCACTTGTAGGCGGAAAAAGTCCCACTAATATTTTCAACAACACCGTCTTCCCAGCTCCACTTCGCCCGATAATGAGGTTCGTCTTCCCCGCGTGAAATTCACAAGTGATCCCCTTCAATACCTCATTCTCCTCAAACGTTTTAACTATATTTTCTGCTTTTATCATTTTAAAAAATTCAAAAGTTCTATGTTCTAAATGTCAACGTCAAAAGTGAAGCCAAATACTAAATACTAAGTCAACACAATCGCGATCAAATAATCCGCCAACAAAATCAAAATATCACTAAACACCACTGCATTCGTACTCGCCTGCCCCAATTCCACACTGCCGCCCTTCACATAATAGCCCTGATAGCAAGAGATACTCGTCAGCAAAAACGAAAACGTAAACGCCTTCACAAACATCATCACTACATTCTTACTCAAGAAAAAAGACCGAACGCCCTGCACATACTCCGCATCACTCATAATATTCGTCGGCACGGTAGATAGATAACCGCCCATAATACTCAAAAACGCCCCAATCGCCACCAACATCGGTATCACCACCAGTGCCGCCACTATCTTCGGTCGTATCAAATACGCTGCCGTATTTACCCCCATGATTTCCATCGCATCAATGTGTTCCTTCTGCCGCATCCCGCCGATTTCCGATGCCATATTCGACCCTACTTTCCCCGCCAACACCAGACAAATAATCGTCGGCGCCAACTCAATAATCGTACTATCCCGCACAATGTACCCAATATAATACCGCGGCACCAGCGTCCCATTCAACTGATACGCAAACTGAATCGCCGTCACCGCACCAATAAACACCGAAATCAAAATCACAATCACCAGCGACCCAATCCCGATATCCGTCATCTGCCGCGTCGTCTCCTTGTAGTACATCCGCCAGTTTTCCGGTCGCCCCAGCGCGCTCCCCAGCATCATCACATACCGCCCAAAATGGTACAAAATTTTAAAATTCATAAATATTTTATAAAGTCCGTTTATAGTCCCATTCGAGTCTCGTAGTTACTGACTCACTTGGTCTTTTATCTGGGCGTGCCCCTACGGGTCGGGCTATCCGCTCTTACCGCCCTGCGGGACGGTACCGCTGCTATCCCTCACGCAACAGCCATTTTCAAAGGAAACATTTCACCTCCAAAATTAACCCAATTTTCAAACCTCACAACTTTTAACCCAACAACCGCCTTCTATCTCTGGTTGACTAATCCCCCAATATCTTATTTTCGACACAGTTTAAACGCAGTAACTTCCAAATGTCCTAAACACAATAACCCTAAAACGCAATAACACCAAAATAAATGAATTGCATCATCACCGGAGGCACCAAGGGCATCGGTCGCGCCACCGCCGAAATCTTCGCCCGAAACAATTTCAATCTCGCCATCGCTGCTCGCACCACCGCCGACCTCGAAGCCCTACAAACTGAATTTCAACAACGTTACCCCAACATAAAAATCCTAATTTTCCAAGCCGATTTAAGCCAAAAACACGAAGTCCTCGCTTTCGCCGATTTTATCAAAACCAATTGGAAAACCATAGATGTGCTCATCAACAACGCCGGACTTTTCATGCAAGGCTCCCTCCTCACCGAACCCGACGACCAGCTCGAACTTATGATGAACGTCAATCTCTTCAGCTCCTACCACCTTACCCGCGCCCTCGTTCCCGCAATGCTTTCGCAAAAAAAAGGACATATTTTCAACATCTGCTCCGTCGCCAGCCAACAATCGTATCCCAATTCCGGCTCTTATACCATTACAAAATTCGCCCTACTCGGCTTCACCAAATCCCTTCGATTAGAATTACAAGACCAAGGCATCAAAGTCACCGCAGTCCTCCCCGGTGCTACCCTCACCGATTCTTGGGCAGGCGTAACATTGCCACCCAATCGCCTCATCCATCCACAAGAAGTCGCCAAAGCCATCTGGAGTGCTTGGGATATGGGACTCACCGCCGTCATAGAAGAAATCATGATCCGCCCTCAATTAGGTGATTTGTAAAAAGGGGGATAGGGTGATGGGGTGATAAGGTGATTTCTCTACGAAAAAACAGTCTGAACCATGATTTTTTTGATTACGGGATTTCCATGATCTTCCTGCGTTCTCTGAGCCTCTGAGGTAAAAAAAACGTAATATGGGCTGCCAAAAGTGCAAAAATCCGCGCCCATCCGCCCAATCCGCGTCATCCGCGTTCCAATTATGCAATGAGGGCTGCTAATTGTCTGAACCATGATTTGTAAAATTTTATGATTGACATGATTACACGCTCTGCGAACTCCGCGCC
>CAZJXN010000296.1:0-3001 GCA_964549655.1 uncultured Saprospiraceae bacterium | reverse complement strand
TGGAATGTTGGAATGATTGGAATGTTGGAATATTTGGAATGTTGGAATATTTGGAATGTTGGAATATTTGGAATGTTGGAATGATTGGAATATTTGGAAAAACAGAAAATGAAAGGGATTTATTTGTCAGCGAAGGAATCGTCCCAATCTCCGATTTTCTTTTTTTCTTGTAGGCTTTTAATAAGCTTGATAAGACCGTTTTCCAATTTGAAGGCAAGTTGGTCTCAAATTTCAAAATCGGTATCTTTGATTTGATTAGCGTCTTTGTACACGCGCATAGAGGAAACCGATTCGCCAAGCGAGCCAAGCGCAAAATTGAGAAATTGAAGATATTCTGCGATTCCTTTACGGCAATAGCCTTCTGCAATGTTGCGTTGAATGGAGTCAACCGCCAATTTGATTCGCAACTACCTTTTTATAATCAAACGAAAAAACTTTCACTATTTCACAAGTAAGTTTGTACAATTCCTTAGCATCCTGCCAAACAAATAAACCCTGATAACCCCGATTGATGTTTTTGCGCTGCATTCCTCCAAATTTTTCCATTTGGACGAAAATTGCATCTTTAAGTAACGCAATCAAACTCCAAATTTTAAAAATTCGCATTCCAATCTTCCACCCTTCCAATTTCTAAACATTCCAATTTTCCAATAATACTTGACAAGTTGACCTTTTTTTCGCTATATTGCCGAAATTTCTTTCCAACGTTAAAAGACATCTACCAAAAGTTTACCCCATACGGCTGAAATGAAGGGCGGGACGCTTCGATACCCCAAACATACACACTGAGTAAACCGAACGACATTAAAAACAACAAGAGTCGTCAAACTACAACTAGTTTGATGGATCCGTTCAATCCCATTTTAGTATCCATTCAACAAGTTTGCACACAACAGTTTGGGGATACTAAGCACTATTTCCAACTGGTTGATACAATAAAAGAAAGACGACCCTTTTTTGTTACTAATGCGAATATCGGGTTAAAAATGGTCAAAAACTCCTTCAAATGAATGGAATTAACCCCGACGGGGTGGCATATTTATAAAAAAACCGACAAAATTTACTTTGAACCCCAGCGGGGTGACACTATTTACGTATAATGTGTCACCCTGTGGGGGTTCAAAACCCGTTGATTGTCAATTGTCTATAAATATATCACCCCGTCGGGGTTAACCCGATATTCGCATTACTATTTATTTTTCTGATTTTATTATCCCATTGACGAACATATTTAAAAAAGTAAGCGCTATGCAAATCATCAAAACAATTTTAGCAGACGACCATTGTATTTTTATTGAAGGACTGAAAACCGTACTTAGCAAGGCAGAAAGATACCAGTTTGACATTGTCGGCACGGCGCAAGGCGGCGAAGACTTGTTGAAAATTATTCGGCGCAAACCAGCAGATTTGCTCATTTTAGAATTGAATCTGGCAGGTATTGATGGCTTAGAAATTATTAACACCATTCTCCGCGAACGTTTTGCCCTTCGTATCCTCATATTAACCGTGTACGATGCCCCAAAATTTGTTAAATCCGCTATGAAAAGCGGCGCACATGGCTATATTTTAAAAGAGAAAGGCATAGATGAATTATTTGTAGCCATCCAACAAGTGCTCTCCGACCAGACTTTTATTGGCGAAGGCGTACAATTGCACGAAAATGGGCACGCTCGACCTACCATTGGCAGACAGCAAACTGACTTTCATCTGGAAGATCGTTTTGTAAAAAAATACAACCTCACCAAGCGAGAATTGGAAATTTTGCGCCTGATAACTTGCGCCATGAGCAATAAACAAATTGCGCAAAAATTATATATTAGTGACCAAACGGTAAGCGTACACCGCAAAAATATCATGCGCAAATTAGGCGTAAGTAACACTGCCGGGTTGATCCGGGTCGCGTATGACTTCAGTCTGGTATAGGATTAAGGTTAAGGTTAAGATTAAGATTAAGGTTGAGATTAAGGTTGAGATTGAGCTCAAGCACTCGTATACTTATAATGTGAAGGCTGCGTCCGCTGCGCCGATGCCAAAGCTAAGACGACACGCGGTGCAGTTAAAATCTAAGTAATAACCTCAACCTCAACCTCAACCTTATCCCCGAACATATTAACATTTTATTAAAAATACCGCTTTTCGGGTATGAAAACCTATCTTTACTTCTGTATATTTGTACCGTCCTAATAAGACATACACGCGAAAAGTAACGAGAGAGTTAGCAACTACTACCTAAAATCAAAACACAGCTTGTGAGTGCCTGTACCCACGTTCAGAAAAATTGTTGCACCTACTTGACATTATCAAATAGATTACCGTATCTTTGTGCGGCATTAAAAATATATCCCATGACTAAAAAGATGTACTCCTCACATTTGTACACTGCCTCTGCTATTTTTCCTAAAGACATATCACACACTATTTTTCAACACCATACAATAGATTTTTAATTTATTTTCGTACAAATATTATTTGTACTACCTTTTTAATTGCTGGGATTCAAAAAAATGCTCATATATTTGCGGGACTGCAAAAAGATGCAGCCATCTTCTCTTGACATACTGTATTCGTTTTCCAATTAAATAATAACACGACCTCGACCTAAATAACGCTCTTTTTTTAAGACGGAAAGAGCACAATAAACAGTAATACAGCTTTCCAATTTTTTTTGCTAGAACACACGGGAAAGCATTTCTCAAAAACAAATAAACAAGGCAGAGTTCAGAGCGTCCAAGTACCCTCTACCCTCTACCCAATACTTTTTGGCTATTCTTAGCGCTATCATAATCATAATTTTTTTAACCTAATTCTTAACACAAGTTGTAATCTTATGGGAAAAACGAATTTTACCCTCGTTCGACCGTTTTTAATGGTCTTGCTTGCCTTTTTTGGCTTGCAAAGCCTCCGAGCACAGGACTGTCCGCTCATTATCGCTAATGACGCGACGTACACGATTCCTGATTGTTCTGGGGATATTCGTATTTATTACTCCTTCAATCTAGGG
>CAZJXN010000295.1:0-3013 GCA_964549655.1 uncultured Saprospiraceae bacterium | reverse complement strand
TCACCATCCATTTCACCTAACTTGTGTCGATTATTTATGGCAAACTACTTAATATTACTACCTTTCAAGAAAAAGATATTGCAAAAACGAATTTTTTGGCTAAGATTTCACATGAACTGAAAACGCCGCTCGCCTCTACGGATATTGGTTTGAAATTGTTGGAAAATCCTAAATTTGGAACATTACAAGACGAACAAAAAGATATTATAACGGATTTAAAGAAAGATAATCAACGTTTAATAAAATTAGTAAGCGAATTACTCGACGTTACGCAAGCCGAAGCCGGCAATATCAATTTGAATATTGGTAATGTAGAAGTGCGCGAAGTCATCGGCTATGCGGTAGAAACCGTTAAGAATCAAGCGAATGAGAAAAATGTAACGATTCAGATAAATGTACCGGAAGACATCCATTTTATAAAAGCAGACAAAGAAAAAGCCGCGTGGGTGATGGTCAATTTATTGTCAAATGCTATTCGTTATTCACCTGAAAATGAATCTATCATTATACAAGTAGAAAATCAATCAGAGAATAAAAACGGCGATGGGCGGTAATATTGATTTGCAAAGTGAATTGGGTAAGGGAGCGATGTTTATACTGCATTTTATTCCATAATATTTTAGTGCTACTTTGACGTAATAAAGTTATTATTTCTATACTTCTTCCGTCCCGTATCGCATTAATTGGAACGCGGATGACGCGGATGACGCGGATTTGACGGATTAACGCGGATTTTTTCTCTTTGCCACAACGTCTTTTAGTCGCGTAAATCACCCTATCACCTCATTACCCTATCACCCCCTTCTTCCTACAATTCCTGCACCACTACCCCACTCTCTTGTGGCATCACCGGCTTATTTGCCATTCTACTTTTTACCAATACACTTACTCGATGTAATAAATAAATACTTATTATAGAAATTCCTACTACTACATAACCAACTGTATTATAATGTTCCAGCGGACTGGAAGTCGTTTTTTGCACCACAATCATACCTGCCACCGCAGCGGCAATACCACCTGCTAATTGCTGAAGCGATGAATTAATACCCATGTAAGCACCTCGGTCTTTTGGGTCAGGGATGGCACTTGATAAAGCACCCGAAGGTATCATACGACTCATAATACCCATCATCATTAATACATTAAAAATCATAACTAACCAAAGTGGACTTGCAGAAAGATTAGTATAAAATATTACCACGACTATCAACCAGACCGAAGCAATGGTAAATATGGTAAACTTGTCTATCCGATCACTCAACCGACCGATTAAGGGCATAATGAGTAGGGAAGTGACACCCGAAACCATAAAAAGCATGGGCAATTGTTGTTGAGTAATTTGCAGATTATTAACAGCAAAAGCACTACCGAAAGGCATCATCATAAAACCACCGATAGATAATAATGCCGTAGCGGTGAATCCAATCCGATAATCGCGATTGGCTACGGTATGCCATAAGTGCTTGAGGGGCGATTCCTTTTGTTGCAAAGCAAGATGTTTCGTAATGGGTTTCAACCGAAGCATGATAAACACTGCAATAACAATCGCCAAGCCAGCAACCATCAAGAAAGGCGCTTCCCAATCCCAGATATTGGCGAGGTACAAACCAATGGGTACACCCAACACTTGACTGGCACCGAAGCCCATTTGCACAAAACCCATTACACGCCCACGCTGTTGCAAACTAAATAAGTCTGTAATAATCGCCATCGAAATAGAACCAATCACGCCGCCAAATAAGCCAGTAATGATACGCGCCACTAACAATGCTGTGTAAGAGTGCGCTACGCCACAAAATATCGTGCCGATAATAAAGCCGATGTAAAAAAATAATAATAACTTTTTTCGGTCGAAACGATCCGCAAAACCTGCCGTCAACAAGCCCGAAATACCTGCACTAAACGCATAAGCCGACACCGCCAACCCAAAGCGCGATGGCGTGAGGTCAAGCGATTTCATCAAAATATCTCCCAGTGGTGACATGACCATAAAATCTAATATCACCGTGAATTGGCTGATAGCCAGTATAAAAATGACAAACTTTTCGTACCCTGTAAAAGGCACTGTTACAGGTTGTTTTTGGTTTTCCATTATAGCTTAATTAAAAAATGGCACTGCCTTGACTTCCCTCAGAACAATCCAATGCTCCTTTCGTTTTATGCGAATAACAGAACACACAAAAAGATTTTTCGATCCCTTAAAATCATTTACCATGCTCCAACATTCCAAAGCCTTTAGTGGCTTCTCTGTCAACGATATACAAAAAGCCAAAACGTTTTATCAGGATACCCTTGGCTTGAATGTGAGTGAACCGATGGAACAATTGACCTTAGATTTTTCCAATGGCAATCATGTCTTTATTTACGAAAAAAATAATCATGTTGCTGCCACATTTACGGTTCTGAATTTTCCGGTGGACAATATCGAAAAAGCAGTGGATGAATTGAGCGCCGAAGGTATTAAATTCGAGCAATATGAAGGCGAGATGCAAACGGATGAAAAAGGTATTTTCAGAGGCGGCGGACCACTCATTGCTTGGTTCAAAGACCCGGCGGGGAATATTTTGTCGGTACTGAAGGAAGAATGAGCAAAGCACCGGATGCAATTTACTACAAATTATTTCAAACCTGTCCTATGCTTTCAAAAACAAAAAGGCTCCATTACGATTCCAAGTTGCTATGGTAAATTTTGACTAAAGTCCACTCCTACCTTATGATCCCGGTCCAGTCATACCGAGGAACGGGGCAACTATTAAAGCGTTGATTATCAATTGCCCCGCCCTTATTGGGGTAAATAAGCGTGGGATTAAATTATATAATATTTTTTGGCTTTAGCCCAATATTAAAGCAGCAACTTGGAATCGTAATGGAGCCAACGAAAATATAGGTCATTTTTCAGCAAACGCCCAGGTACCACTCCAAGCACTTTCTGGCGGAGAATTGATAAAGTTTTTACTTCTGGCTATAAATATTTGGGTAGGTTTATCATTCGGATAAAATAGGAGGGCTC
>CAZJXN010000294.1:0-3083 GCA_964549655.1 uncultured Saprospiraceae bacterium | reverse complement strand
TCTTTTAATCGTACCAGATTGGAATTGAAACATTTGAAAGTCTGTATAAAGCCAAGTCAGTACGGAAAGCTTTTAATCGTACCAGATTGGAATTGAAACAACTATCATACAAGAAAGAAGTAAATGATTTAAGTTTTTATTTATGTTGTTAATAAATTTATGAATAAAAATTATAAAAAGGACAGATTTATTATAAAAATAAATTATTCATAAATCATAATAATCACAAAGCCCTTTGAAAACTCAAGGGACTTTGTAATCGAGAATCCAATTTTACGATTCTACTGCTCAAAACTTTGCTCCTACCGACACATACCACGTACGTCCATCACCGGGCAGCAAACCTGGACCTGGATAACCACCAGCGCGTCGCGTCGCATATCTTTTGTCATATAAATTGTTGATACCCATGCGAATGGAATAGTTTTTGAGAAAATTTACCCGAAGATTCAAGTCGGCAACATGATAAGCTGCAATCAACCCAACCTGAGCATTGGCGGTGGGTGCAGCGGTATTGGCAGCATCGGCGAAGACTTCCCCGGTGAAACTGTGTTGGTATGACAGCGATATATCTTTGTGCGTGAAAGTAGCGCCCATGCGATGGATATAATTCGGGGCGTATTCTATTTTTTTACCCTTAAGATTGGTTTCAACCAAACGTTGGGTTTGGCTATTGTAGCTAATGGTTTGAAAATCAGAATATTCTGCATTCAGCCAAGATAAAGAACCAAAGAAAGAAAGCGCCGTTTGGCGGGACTGTTTGCCATTGGAAATCAGGCTGAGTAAATCTATTTCAGCATAGAATTCCACGCCCCGCGATAGCGATGCGCCTACATTCGTACGAAGATTGAAAGGCTTGTTATCTGCTCCCAGTTGCGTCAGCGTTCCGATTCGATTATCATAAAACAGTTGAAAAACACTCACATCAAAGGTTATCCAGCCGTCCACATTTCCTCGGAAACCTAAATCAAAATTATAGCCTTTAGCGTCTTCCAGATTTTCATCAATCACGTCGGTCGTAGCCGCTTGTGTTAAATCGCTGAACAATACCGGACGGAACGCCTGCGTAAAATTCGCATAAAAACCTGCGGTATTAAATATTTTCCAATCTGCGCCGATACCTGCGAGCATCACGGTGCGGTTACGTTCCTGCGGCGCAATGTTGACGGGCTGACCGCTAGTAATGTTGGTGCGACCCTGTGCTTTATTCTGAATAAATTCGACTCGAATGCCCGGCGTAATGGACAAGCGATTTGTAATTTGAAACAAATTTTCGGCAAAAAGTGCCTGATTGCTCGTTTGGTATTGCAAAAATCGCGGATAAACATCATTCACAATTGTTAAATCGAAATTAGTACTCGTCGTGCCTGCGCCTAATTGCTTGCGGTCGGTATCACAAGTGTACCAGCGCACACCAGCGGCGAGGGCTTGTTGCTGTCCAAAAAGACTATATTTGGTTAGGGTGCGGAGTTCAGCGCTCCAATTATTATAAAAATCGCGATCTACCTGACGAGGATTGAATGTACCTAGTTTTTCATTTAATGTATCCTGAATGTTGATGGCACGCACAAAACCAACGCTATTTCGCTCAGCATCAATGTGAGAAACGCGCAAAGTCGCTTCAAAATTGGCAGTGGGCGTGAAGTGTAATGTCGCATTGCCCACGAACCAAGGCGCATTAAACCAGTTGCGACTACGAAAAGACTGTTGCGGATTTTCGTTCAATTGCGCATCTGTCAAGCCGCCCGGCTGTTGGTTTTTATAAGTGTAATAAGTAGCTTCTACTGAGGCTTCCAGTTTGTCGCTAAACCGATAACCCAGTTTTACAAAACCATTGGTCACGGTGTAGTCACTCTTGTCGCGCCAGCCATTAGCGAAGCGATGATTGACATAGCCGTAATAATTGAACTTACCCACCGTACCGCCGATGGCGTTAAAAGTGCTAAATAAGCTATAGCTACCTATTGTATTGGAAGTTTCAAAACTGAATTGCTGGTCGGTCGGAGCTTGTTTGATGCGCATATTGATTAAGCCACCAAATTGCGGTCCATATTGCAAGGAAGCCGCGCCACGAATCACTTCGATGCGTTCCAGCGCCTCCGTTGGTGGGGTATAGTAAGCCTCTGGATAGCCGAAAATATCGGGGGTAATGTCGTAGCCATTCTGTCGAATATTGAATTCCCAAGAACGATTGGGGCTCAAGCCGCGCGTAGCCACGCCCAATTGAGTACCAGAGCCATCATTTTCCCAGACCATCATGCCAGGTACTTTGGCAAAAATCTGACGCGCGTTGTTCGTTACTACATTCGCATGAATACGGTCGAGTAAAATAATTTCATTTTTTTTACCAGCATAAATCTGTCCATTTTCGATATTTTCAAAGCGGTCAATTCCAGTTTGCGAGCGCAGCGCCGAAATAATCACTTCTTTTAATTCTATGGTGTCGTGAATAGCTTCTTGAGTTTGTGCCTTGATTTTCAGAGAAAAAGACAAGCAAAATAGCAGCAAAATCAGGTGCGCAGTGGATTGTTTCATTTGTTTATTTTTATTTAGACAAAATCTAATCTCGCTGCAAAAATAGAGTTGCTTTGCCTATTTACACCCCTTAAAGTTTGTCATTTTTTGATAAAAAATTAGGTAGGCGTTAGGTACGCAGTCACTACCTAAATCATGGATGAGATTTATATGTAATAAAAAATATCACAAAACTTCAATTTCCCAATAATTATAAAATATATTAATAAAAAGTAAAATCAACTTATTGCTTAGAATTGCCCTGAATTTCATCCAACGTATTGGCATCTTTCACTTCGGTCGGCTCTTCGATGTTTCGCACACTGGCAAATTCTCGCTCCAATGCTTTTTTAACAATATCCTTACGGCGACCGCTGAAAAGGAAATCTTTTTGCACTTCACTTTTTGCCATTTTTATTTTGTATTCCTCTACCGTTCCGGCGATATTAAAATAAAGATTGAACCAACCATTTTTCTGGGCTTTTTGGGGCTTCATGTTGGAATCGAAACTTTTTAGGCGATTGGCAAGCACTTGTCCAGCATTCACTTTTATATTATAATTCATATTA
>CAZJXN010000293.1:0-3123 GCA_964549655.1 uncultured Saprospiraceae bacterium | reverse complement strand
TCACCATCCATTTCACCTAACTTGTGTCGATTATTTATGGCAAACTACTTAACACCAAAATTACCGCTTTTATTAGACTTGGAAATGATTATTTGTTTTTAATAGTGGACGGTCCGGTATGAACGCTGCGGCGCCCGTTTCTGGGCGGCATGGTCGGTCATACTTTGTTAATGGCATTAGCTGATGAACTAAAGCCGATGTTCCAATATCCAGCCCTGACTTTTGGCAATGCATTGTTAGCCGACGGTTTTCTTAAAATTGATAATTATTAATCGTTAGCCACTTTACCGGCACTGCTCTGTTACTTTCTTTTATAAAAATTACCCCGTCAAAAGCACGATGTATTTTCATAGGTGAGATATAAGTCGCAGGAGGCCATTTTTTTGAGAATTGAGACCCCATACTGTACGTTCCTATCACTTTTTCATTGAGCCAATCCTTAACATTCTTATTTTGATTGGTAACACTAAAGTCTAAAAAAGAATTATCGAGTCCAGCCTGTACAAAATAAGAACTCAAATTTCCCTTTGGTGCTTCACCGACTTCTTGCTCCTCCCAACCAGGGGAATCCTTTAAATCGACGTCATTTGATTGAAACCTGCCTTTATAAAAATCAAAACCTATCGCATAATATTCATCTTTTAGTACTTCCTTTAAATAATTTCCCATGCTTGGTACTGAAAATCCATCTAGAAAATCTTTAGCAATATGCCCATTATGAGCCCATACTACCATTTTAGTGCCTTTAGGAAAATAAGCAAGCCAGGTAAGAATATTCTGTGCCATATAAAAATCCCGGTCTTCCTTTTTTATTATTTCGGCAAAATTGTCATAGCTGTAAGAAATAAGATATTGGTGCAATATCTTTTGGCTCCATAGAATTTCATCATATTCCTGCTTGCTGCTTTTTAAGATATACTCACCTTCTTTTTCAATGAAGTTTGTTATCAGATTTTCTACGGGACTAATTAATGTTTTGATTGTTGTATCATCACCAAAAATCCCTCCGCTCCTTTCAGCCTTTTCCATATTCTTTAACAATGAATCAACGCCTGCTTTTTTCAAGTAGTCTACTTTTCCATAATAGTTAGATATGGCAAATTCAACTGCATCATTCACTTGTAAATCAAATCCCACAAATTGAATTTTTTTAGCAGTATTAGTCTGATTATAATTCCTCATCCACTCTATCATTTCCTTAACTTCTTCTGTACTCCAGGTGGTGAAACCTTGTATTACAGCAGCCGTATCCAGGTTCCCTTTTCCATTTAGAACATAATCATTAATGTATTTGCATCTTCCATAACTGGCTTCAATAGCAAAAACCGTAAACCCTAATTGTGTAACAAGAAATTCAAGCATCCTGTGTTTCATTTCAAAAAACTCCTTAGTTCCATGGGTTGCTTCTCCAAGGCCAATTACACGTTTGGTCATAAGAACGGGCTTCAATAAATTCAGATCTTCAAATCCTGAATTAGCCGTTACACTTTTCAGCGGAGTGGCATTTTGTTTAATCCAATCAACGAACTCCTTTTTTTCTGCTTCTCTCAGTTTAAGTATTTTAGCATATTCACCGGAACTAATATCTTCTACATATTTAATGAAGTATTCACCTGTTTTGGTATTTGCTGAATCCTTTAGCGGTGTTATATCCATTAGCGCATAGCCATTGGCAGTTGCCAAAAACTCAACAGGTTCAGGACCCGATATTCCATTTGGCGAATCAAATACAGAATCCTTACTGCCAGGAGATTTTACTTCAATTTGCAGGTCTATACCATTCTGAAGGATTATGAATTTATAGAAATATCCTTTCTTAATTTTTACTTTGTAAATATGCGATTCACCAAGTTAATTTTGCGAAGCAGTGTATCACCACTTATCAGTGTAGTTTGGGAATACCCTGTCAAAGAAAGGAATATGATAAAAGCAGCTAGTAATGTTTTCATACTTTATTAGAATTGATTTATAAAATGTCGATTAACTATTAGACTTGTGTCAAAGTAAGTGCTTGATTTTCAACGCTTATTGATTTTGATGAAAATTGCAAAAATATAATTCTATTAATAAAGCATTAATAACGGTGTCGAAAAAAGCTTTCCATTACTTTTAATACTAAAATCATTTCGATTTGAATAGTTTTTTGCAGTTCATTTTAAAATTTACTATTGACGCAAATTTAGCAAATTTTTCTAAGTTATTGAAAATCAATTGGATACAAGTCTATTGTATTAACGCATTGCGTGTTTTACTTAGTCAGTAGCAGTTGCATTAATATTCGCATTAAAAAAGTTGCCTTGCTTGAAAGACTGAGAAATTAACCAGACTTGCAAAAGTCATTGATTATCTGATAAAAGAAGCTGTATTTATTTGAATCGAAATAGTACAGGTAGGATGTGTCATGTGTTACTAGGGTACGTTTTTTCAGGGATGATGCAGGAAGTAATATTCGTCGTTGCTGTACTTTGTAGGTATGGCACAAATGTATATTTTATTTTACAGAATAAAAACAAATTAAAATATTTTTTCGTGTAAAAAGCATTTTGTAGATTAAATTATTGTCCCGCCGCTGTGCCCACCTCCGGCAAGTAAGGCTCATACCACTTCTCCTTTGCAAAAATAGCTTGCACGTCTTTTTTGAACGCCGCCACGTCAAACGTGCCTTTCAGCTGCGGGGTCGCCAATTGGTCAATGCCTTGTAGGTAAGCCGCTTCCATGAGTTGGATGGTTTCGTGTTCTGACGCATTTTCTACTTGCTCGTAGGGAATTTTAATGGAGATATCCGCTTCTTTCTTTTTAGCGCTGTAAAACTTCGCCGGCTTGAAAAAATCGTCCTGTATTACAATAAAGGTGAAATAGAATTTTTCAATGGCATCGCCGTAGCGCGCTAAGTCAATTTTGTTCTCTAAAACACGAAGAAAAGGCGTTACATTCACCTTTGGATGCACCTCGTGCCAAAGTCTGCCCGAAACAAAAATATGTTGTCCTTCCGAAAAATTTCTCATTAATTAGCTTTTGCGTTTCCCGGCGGCAATACCAAAAGGAAGGTTCGCTTTCTTGCTTCCAGTAACAAAGGATATCCGTAAAGTTTAATTTTCTCCATTTTGAGGCATTCGCTATACG
>CAZJXN010000292.1:0-3204 GCA_964549655.1 uncultured Saprospiraceae bacterium | reverse complement strand
TTTTCAATGTTTTGCGAACTGCCAACTGCTTACTGTAAACTGCCTACTTACTTACCTCTTATAGGTTTGTACTAAACACAAAGGGTTCAAAAGTCCTCCGACCCTTGAACCCCTTAAGCTATTAAACTTTAAACTTTTTACTCCACCACTACCGCAGCAGATGTATTTTTCGAGCGCTTGCGTTCGTGCTCTTTCAAGTATATCTTGCGGAGGCGCAGCGACTTAGGCGTCACTTCCACAAATTCGTCTTCCTGAATGTATTCGAGTGCTTCTTCCAAAGTGAATTTTTTAGGTGGAATCAAGCGGACTTTATCATCCGAACCAGAAGCGCGCATATTCGTCAGCTTTTTGGTCTTCGTCAAGTTGATAACCAAATCACCCGGACGGCTATTTTCACCCACCACTTGTCCTTCGTAAATCTCCTCATTTGCATCTATAAAAAACTTCCCTCTATCTTGTAAGTTGTTGATACTGTAAGGAATAGACATGCCAGTTTCCATACAAATAAGGGAACCATTCGTACGTCCCGGAATGTCGCCCTTATGCGCCTGAAATTCTTTCAAGCGGTGCGTCATAATCGCTTCACCGGCAGTAGCCGTCAACATATTGCTACGCAAACCAATAATGCCACGCGACGGAATTTCAAAAATCATCTGCTGACGAGCACCTTTGGGTATCATCGAAAGCATCATCCCTTTACGGCGCGTCACCATGTCAATAACCGTACCAGCGGATTCTTCCGGTACATCAATGTTCAACTCTTCTACCGGCTCGTGTAATTTGCCATCAATGCGCTTCATAATTACTTGAGGCTGACCAATTTGCAACTCATAACCTTCGCGGCGCATCGTTTCAATCAACACCGCTAAGTGCAATACACCTCTACCAAACACTCGAAAGGTATCTGCCGAATCCGTCCGCTCTACGCGAAGGGCAAGGTTTTTCTCTAATTCCTTTTCCAAACGGTCTTTTACGTGGCGAGAGGTTACAAACTTTCCTTCCTGTCCAAAAAATGGCGAGTCATTAATAGTGAAAACCATACTCATCGTTGGCTCATCAATGGAGATAGATGGCAGTGCTTCTGGATTTTCATAATCGGCAATCGTATCGCCAATTTCAAACCCGTCAATACCAAACACCGCACAAATATCGCCCGCCAATACTTCTTCTACTTTTATTTTCGCAAATCCTTCAAATAAGAAAAGTCCACGAATTTTACTTTTAGTAATGGTACCATCGCGCTTCACCAACGACACGTTCATGCCGTCGCGCAGCGTGCCACGATTCAAACGACCAATCGCAATCCGACCGATATATTGAGAATAATCAAGCGATGTAATCATCAACTGTGGTGTACCTTCTCCCACTTTTGGCGGTGGAATGTGCTCTACAACCGCATCCAACAAAGGCGTAATATCTTCCGTTTTCTTGCGCCAGTCTTCACTCATCCAACCTTGCTTGGCAGAACCATAAATCGTTGGAAAATCCAACTGCTCTTCCGTCGCATCCAGCGTAAACATGAGGTCGAATACCTGCTCGTGCACCTCATCCGGCGAACAATTTTCTTTGTCCACTTTATTGATAACCACGATTGGCTTCAAGCCCAATTCAATCGCTTTTTGCAATACGAAACGCGTCTGTGGCATCGGACCTTCAAACGCATCTACCAGCAGCAGCACGCCGTCTGCCATGTTCAGCACGCGCTCCACCTCGCCGCCGAAGTCACTGTGACCCGGTGTATCTATGATGTTGATTTTCGTGCCTTTGTAAGTGATGGACACATTCTTTGCCAGAATGGTAATGCCTCGTTCGCGCTCAAGGTCATTGCTGTCCATAATGAGTTCGCCTGGTTTCTCATGGTCTTTAAACAAATGACCAATCACGAGCATTTTGTCCACCAAAGTGGTTTTGCCGTGGTCAACGTGGGCGATAATCGCAATATTTCTAATACTTTGCATTGTTTTTCAAATTGAAGGTGCAAAGATACGCTTATTTTATGGACTATACACGTTTGGAATATTAATTTCCCGTTAAAATTAAAGGTACAATAAAAAACAAATAGAATAATTTTAGAAATAAAATGTAATGTTTTGGAATGAATTGCAATCGAAAAGTGTTAATTGGTTTTGATAAACGAAAGCCTATTTAAATTTTGTTTTTAGAAAATGAGAAATTTAGCCAGTATTCAAAAAATCAAAGCCTTAGAACCGATTGAAAACGCTGATGCGATTCAAAAAGCGACCGTTTTGGGGTGGCAATTGGTAGTAAAAAAAGGAGAATTTGAGGTGGATGACCTCTGCGTTTATTGTGAAATTGACAGCTTGCTGCCTGACCGCCCAGAGTTTGAGTTTATGAAGCCGCGCGGTATGCGCGTTCGCACGATTCGACTGCGCGGACAGACTTCGCAAGGCATTTGTTTTCCACTTTCTATCCTGCCTGAAGGTACGCCGATTGTAGAGGATACGGACATGACGGACATTTTGAACATTCAAAAATACGAATCGCCGATGCCCGCAAATCTGATAGGCATTGCCAAAGGTGCGTTCCCTTCGTTCCTCCCCAAAACGGACGAGACGCGGGTGCAGGTATTGCAAGAATTGTTGGATAAATATCAAGGTGAGCCGTGTTACATCGCGGAAAAATTAGATGGAAGTTCGGTTACTTATTATCTGAAAAACAATGTATTCGGTGTGTGCTCGCGCAATCTGGAATTGTTAGAAACGCCCGATAATGCGTTGTGGAAAGTGGCAAGAACCTTAGAAATAGAGGAAAAGCTACGTGCATTGGGAGCGAATTTTGCTTTGCAAGGCGAACTCATCGGCGAAGGTATTCAAGGCAATAAATACAAACTGAAAGGCACGACCGTCCGTTTTTATAATGTTTTTGATATTGGCAATTATAAGTATTTAGATTTTGAAGATTTCATTGCATTTATAAAAAAATTAGAATTAGAAGCCGTTCCGATTTTAAATACAAATTACAAACTAAATAACGACATTCCACAATTGGTTGAACTATCCATCGCCAAATCACAACTCTCTGACGTACAGCGAGAAGGCATCGTCATCCGTCCGCTTGTGGAGCGACAAGACACCATTGGACGGGTTTCTTTTAAAGTGATAAATCCAGAATTTTTGTTAAAATTTGAATAGGTATCTCCCGCAGATTTTTAAATTTTCCTGCAAGACTCACTAACGTATAAAA
>CAZJXN010000291.1:0-3217 GCA_964549655.1 uncultured Saprospiraceae bacterium | reverse complement strand
ACATTCCCCAATTTAAGCCCTTTCAAAAGAAAATAAAAACGCATTACCGATCTTTACCGATTATTATTTTTCAGTTTCATTATCGCCACTATCCGTAGTATCCACATCACTTTTGTTGCTTGGATTACCGGGTTCTGAGTAGTCAAACGCATTTGGAATGCCAAAATGCTCAAAAATTAGCACTTGATGCGCTGGAGAGAGCTGCTCCCCTTTGGGTATTTGGTCTTTAAATTTTTCGGAGGAGAGCAAATTGTACAGGCTTTTGTCGGAGAGCTTGACAATCGTCGCTACTTCCTTGCGCGTGCGAAAGCCCATGATGCTTATTTTTTGGGTCATGACTATGGGTTTTGCTTTCTTGGTAATTAGCGTTGAACAACGTTTCCAAGATACATAACTTTAAAATAAGGGCGTTTGTTTTTTATGCTTCACATTTTATCATTGTTACGATGGCAAAATGAAGGAAAAAGAAAATGCAAGCAATAACGTATCAACCCATTAAGCTTTTAAAGCAACTCGTTAAATACATTTTTTAAAACTTCTTGATAAAGCTAAATACAATTTGCCGGGGTCGCAATCTATAATAACTGAAATCTTCTGAAAAAGTATTTTGAGTGAAGGTAATGTAATGGGTATTATTAGTTAAGTTGTTTATATTCAGCAGTATATCAGCATTTAGTTTTTTGAGTGCATGCTTATATTCAATTGTAAAGAATTCATTCCACACCTTTTTTTCGCCGACAGCAGTCAGGTATTCCTGATAACTTATTCTAAATGAACCGACAGTGTTGAGTTTTACAAAGTAGACCAGCTCCGCATTTACTTGAAAAGTAGGATAATCGGAAAAGCTATTTGAAAATAGCTGAAAGCCTGGTTTGAAGCTTAATATACTTTGCGTAAACGTGTAATAAACCTTCGGGTCAATTGTAAAAAAATGATTTTGAATATTTAAACTTTTTCCATTCAAGATACTTGGTCTTTTAGAAAGGCTGTATTGAGCGTGTACATCAACATTGAAATTATTTGCAATTTGTCCAGAGGCATTTCCCTGCAAGGTTAATCTTCTTTCCGTGTTTTTAACTTTTGTTATATTAGTAGCCAATCCGAGTGAAGTAAAATTATTGTTATTTACAAAATCGTAAGTCGTTTCGGATAGCGTCGCTGTCAAAGCGTAGTGGCTCCCTTTTTCAAGGTTTTGAGCGGAAAATCGCGTGTAAAATTCTTGTTTATTATACCGATTAATATCGAAAATGGACGTTGATAGATTTCTATTATACCGGATAATATAACCTTCATAAAAAAGCGTCTGGAAGCGGTCGTAATCATGATGAAAGGAATAAGCAGCATTCCAATTATTACCTTTCAACGTTTTTAGGTTATATTCGAGCTTTGGTTTGGCGACGAGGATGTTGAAGGAATTTAGACTTTGGTCTATTTGATTGTTTAGATTAAACAGAGCAGCAGACAAAGGAATGCTCAAGGTCCAGGTGGTATTCTTTTTTTCTTTCCGGTACGTTTGATTGATATAGGGAGTTAACTCGCTGATGCTATTTTGATTTTGGAATGCCTGCCCTAAGGATTCATTTTCCGTTGTATCACTTCGAGTTAAAATATCGGTATTTAATGTGATATGATTATAATTAACACCCAGGTTTACTTGTCCATTAATATGTTGCGTTTTAAAAAATAAATTGGAATAAGTATTAATGAGGAATTTTTTTTGCCTTGCGGTTTGTAAAGCCTCCTCAAAGCGCGTAGCGGGATAAGTAGGAGTAAAAATGTCAACTGGCATCAAGTTTAGGTCGTAGTCCGTCGTTTTATATTCAATATCAGAATTGATTTGATATGCCTTATTATTATTTTTTACAATTGCCGTAAGTTTAGCAAAGCTGTTGAGGCTGTATTTTTGTAATTTCTCGGGAAAAAAGATTCCATTTACCTGATTGTCCGCTATTGATTTTGTGATATTTAATTCCGCGTTCGCATCCGCACGAAAAAATAACTGCTTTGCATTCAGCTCAAAAATGACGCGATTATTAAAATCCAGCGGCTGTTCGGAAGCATTTAGTATTTCTTCAAATACAACCTCTCTTTCGCCATCTTTATATTGTAATGTTCTAGTGCCAATATTCCGTATCCGGTCTTTGCTAGCAAACCCTTGCCATTTCAATTCCGTATATTTTGATACCTTTTTAAGATAATTATATCCTCCGGCAAGTTCTTGATTATCAAGATAGTAATTTTCTCGGATTAAAAAAGGCGGTAGAACCTGATTAATATTAATAAGCTCCGGTTCTATATTTGCAAAATCAATATAAAGATTCTGAAAGTTATTACTTTGATTGTCACCAATATTATTAGTAGATGCCAATACATTAAACTGCTGCTTTTTAGTGAACCCAAAAATATCTCCTCCTCCCAAATAAAGCGCAGGCAGTGCACCTACTCCACCGCGCAGCGAGCCGGTAATGGCAATATTGGATTTGAGCCGCAGGTTGATAGCCGCATTATCAGGGCGTACCAACGAATCCAATACTCTCATAGGTTGATGATGCTCAATCACTTCTATATCTCTAATGGCGTCAATGCTAAGATTTCGAGTGGCTATTCTGTACCTGCCCTCCAACATATCCAAGCCCTCGATGTAAAATTTGGAAATATCCAAGCCATTATATTTTATTTGTCCACCGTTTCCTACGGTAATGCCCGGAATGTTTCGGAGTACTTCTTCAATGTTTTGGTCGGAATCTTTTCGATACGCGTTGACATCAAAAATCAAAGTATCGCCGCGGCGAGTGACAGGGTCGGATTTTACAACTAACTCCGGTAATTTATATTCTTGTGCGGATAGTACAATTTCGAGCGAAAAAGTAGCATTTTGCGCGTAAAACTTTTTTGTTGCATAAGAAAGGTGCGTAATTATTACAAATACAGAGTCCAGATTTGGAGGAATTTTTACCGAAAAAAATCCTTGTCCGTTGGTTATACCAAAAGCAAGGATGGGTTGATTCTCATGTTGTCGCAATACAATATTAGCCGATACCACGGGATTACCCTGTTCATCCGTTACGACGCCTTTTAGTAGCGGCTGGGCATACAGCACTTGCGCTGCCAGCATAAAAACCGGCAGCAACCGCGCATAAAATACCCGCACTTTTTTCATCTATAAATTATGATTCTGATTTAAATATAGCTCTTTTTATTAAAAAATCATTTTAAA
>CAZJXN010000290.1:0-3261 GCA_964549655.1 uncultured Saprospiraceae bacterium | reverse complement strand
AGCATCTTGTAAAGATATTAAAAATGTCGATTATTTAAGCCGAACTACTTACACTGTAAAGTAAGTTTTTTGATGTGCTTTTTGCATAAAAAAAATGTAAGGAGCGCAAAAAAAAATCTGCGAAAATCCGTTTTATCTTCGTTCCAATTGATATGATACAGGCTGCGAAAAGTGTAAGAATCTTTATATAAAAAAACGTAATTTACACTGTAAGTAATCGAGCAGAATTAAACGACATTTTTATTTTAGAATAATTAATTGATTTTCAATGTTTTGCGAACTGCCAACTGCTTACTGTAAACTGCCTACTTACTTATTAATCACAGCGTATTTTTCTCTTTTATATTTTTAAATGATTTAAGTAAGTGAGCATATTTAAATTATAAAATGAATCCGACTTAAGTTGTTGTTTGTCAAAAGATTGAGCGAACTGCCAACTGCTTACTGTAAACTGCCTACTTAATTAAGTAGCTCGAAGTTATTGTTTATCAAGGTTTCAAGAGAATGTAGACTACCAGCTTTAAACTGCTTACTGACTTGTTATTCCTGTTCATTTTTTCATTTTCTTTATTTTCAATTCATCATACTCCTTCGTCATTTTTTTAATTCCGTACTTGCTACAAATCGGGCATTCATAAGGATTATGTCCACGCGCGGGGCAATATTGCCGACCGAATAAAATGATTTGAATATGTAGCTTATTCCATTTATCTTTTGGAAATAAAGATTTCAAATCAGCTTCCGTTTTTACTACATTTTTGCCGGCACTCAATCCCCACCTCCAAGCCAAGCGATGAATATGCGTATCCACCGGAAATGCCGGTACGCCAAACGCCTGACTCATCACGACAGACGCTGTTTTATGTCCCACGCCGGGCATCGCTTCTAATGCTTCAAAACTCGCAGGCACTTCTCCATTATATTTTTCGACTATAATTTGGGATAAACCTTTAATTGCCTTCGACTTGGCAGGCGACAAACCACACGGACGTATAATCTCGCGGATTTCATCTGCATCCAATTTCGCCATGTCATAAGGGTTATCTGCTTTCGCAAATAAATGGGGCGTTGTCAGATTCACCCGCACATCGGTACATTGCGCAGAAAGTACAACGGCGACGAGCAAAGTGTACGGGTCTATATAATCCAGCGGAATCGGCGGCGTTGGAATCAATTCATCTAAAATGTGTGCTATATCGGTTGCTTTTTGCTTTTTGGTCATCGTTCCTTTTTTTCTTGTAAAGGCGCATTTGAATCAGGAATATCTTAATTAATTTGTAAACTGATGATTTTAAATAGTTTGCATTCTAATTTTGAAATACTAAGTGGCGGCTGCCCGGCGAATCCAGCGGAGCAATTGGATTAGCCTAGCGTTTTTTGGTTACTTTTTGTGGCAATGACAAAAAGTGACAAAGATGATGGGCAAAGAAACGCACAAATTAATTTATTGATAAAATAATATTATATGTATTTGTTAAAGTTAGGCTGCTGCAAATGCACAGATAGATTCGCAGATTTTCGTAGCTTATGAGCGTACATCCGCGTATTCATTTGCGAACAACTTGCCTGACAGCAGTCGGGTCTGCAAGAAAATGATTAATATTCAAAAACCCCATACGAACTTTCAATCCGAACCGCCGCTCTCTCCGCACGTTCCACATAACCAACCACTTGCGCCTCAATGTTAAAACTTCCAGCAATGTCAATGATATTTTGCGCCACTGCTTCCGGTACATAAACCTCCAAACGATGCCCCATGTTGAAAACTTGATACATTTCTTTCCAGCCGGTCTGCGATTCTTGTTGAATCAACTCAAATAAAGGTGGAGTAGGGAAAAGGTTATTTTTTACTACGCGTACTTTATCAATAAATTTCTGCACTTTGGTTTGTCCGCCGCCGGAGCAATGGATGATGCCGTGCAGGTCTTTTTTATTTACTTGTGCTAATAATTTTTTTGCAAAAGGTAAATAAGTGCGAGTAGGGGAGAGGAGGAGTTTTCCGATTTCAATTGAATTACCTTCCACTTCAATCGTTTCTGTTAAATTTTTTGAACCTACATAAATGACGGATTCCGGCGTGTTTGCATCATAACTATCTGGATATTTGGAAGCATATATTTTTGATAAAACGTCGTGCCGAGCAGACGTTAAACCATTACTTCCCATGCCGCCGTTGTAATTATTTTCATAAGACGCTTGTCCAAAAGAAGCCAATCCAACAATGACATCGCCGGGTTGAATATTATTTTCTATTACCTCACTGCGTTTCATGCGCGCGAAAGCCGTGTAACCTACATCAATTGTTCTTACAATATCCCCCACATCTGCCGTTTCTCCACCGGCGAGTGTAATGTTGATGCCAAAATCTTTCATTTGTGTAATAAAATCCGTTGTACCATTAATAACTGCACCAATCACTTCCCCAGAAATTAGATTTTTATTACGTCCAATGGTTGAAGAAAGTACGATATTATCCACACAACCCACACACGCCAGGTCGTCGAGGTTCATCACAATCGCATCCTGTGCAATGCCTTTCCACACGCTCCAATCGCCCATTTCGCGCCAATACAGGTAAGCGAGACTGGTTTTTGTACCCGCCGTATCGGCGTGCATAATATTGCAACAATCGGGGTCACCGGCAACAATATCTGGCAGAATTTTACAGAAAGCGTTGGGAAACAAGCCTTTGTCTAAGTGCCGGATCGCCTGATGCACGTCGTCTTTGGTGGCGGACACACCGCGTAAGTCGTATTTATATTGGTCGGACATTTTTCATAATTTGCTTGCAAAAGTACGACAGGATTGTGGGATTGTGGTAGGGATTTTGATAACGGTCTGAACCGCGATGGCCATGATGCCTATGATTTTTATGATACCCGCCTAACGTCCACGAAACAATCACCCCCACAGATAAATCAGTGTTTTGAGAACACCCTAATACATCAACTGAAGTCCACCAAATAATTATTTGAACGGAAGGCTACTACTTTTTCCCTTTGTGAAGATATCGTAGTTCTTTCCAAAAATAAGTTAAAATCTTTCTATCAAAGTTATTTTAATTTAGGAGGACTATACGTATATTTGCTTTCGAGAAAAAAAGTGCTAAACCCTTTAACAAATAGTCACGAAAATTGTCTCCATCCTGAAAATCAAAATCTCCTATCTATTTTATCTTCTAATAAGATTGCTTTAGTTAGATTCAAGTTATATGAGGTGGTTCGGTAAATTGAGACAGGTGACTTGCAAGATTACGTAAAA
>CAZJXN010000289.1:0-3322 GCA_964549655.1 uncultured Saprospiraceae bacterium | reverse complement strand
GTAAGAACATATCAAAAGATTTTACTAGAATTTTTAGAAGAATATGTAGCTTTTTACGGACAGAACGATCTCATTGAAACGCAAATACTCGCCGATAATGAAAGACATCATTATCAATTGCAACGCGTAGGATGGAATGGCGAAAAGTATCTTCATTATTGTGTTTTTCATTTTGATATTAAAAATGAAAAAATTTGGATACAAGAAAACCGAACAGATACGGATATTGCCGAAGAGTTGGTACAAAAGGGGATTCCAAAGTCCGACATAGTTCTTGGTTTGCAGCCGCCGTATGCACGAGCTTATACAGGATATGCAGTCGCATAATTTACTTCGTAAAATGCTTCAACATAATCACTTCCTTTTCTGACAAGTGCCGGAAGAAGCCGCGTGGCAGGTCTTTTTTGGTCAAACCCGCGTAGTACATTCGGTCGAGCTTGGTGACTTCGTAACCTAAATGTGCAAAAATACGCCGCACAATTCTGTTTTTACCGATGTGTAATTCAATGCCGACTTCCGTTTTCGCGCCATCGGTTACGTGGTCTACGCCATCTACGTGTGCTATGCCGTCTTCCAATTCCAGTCCGTTTTTGATTTTTTCCAAATCTAATTTTGTAATAGGTTTGTCCAGCACGACATGATAGACTTTTTTCACTTTATGACTTGGGTGGGAGAGTTTTTTTGCCAAGTCGCCATCATTAGTCAATAGTAATAAACCAGTCGTCGCGCGGTCGAGCCTTCCTACTGGGAAGACCCGTTCCATCACTTTTCCTTTTAGTAATTCCATCACCGTTTTTCTGCCTCGGTCGTCGCTTACAGTGGTGAGAAAGCCCTTCGGTTTATTCATCAGTATGTACACCCGATTCGCTTCTGGCTTGATGAGCTTGCCTTTGAACGTTACTTTGTCTTCCGGTTGCACCACATAAAATGGTTCTTTTACTACTTCGCCATTCACAGTAACATCGCCATTTTTTACAAAATCCACCGCTTGCCGTCGGGAACTGATGCCACAATGCGCCACATATTTATTCAACCGCATCGGTTCGTCTTCCTGCGCGGGTGTGGAGCGCTGGGCATCCGTTCGATTCAACTCTCTTTCATAGCCGGGGCGTGGTTTTCTACTCGGCGGACGTTTTTTATCCCGATTCGATGCGCCACTTCTATCGGGTCTACTATTTCTATCCGGTGCGCCGTTTCTATCTGATGTGCCATTCCTGCTGGGTGGCTTTCTTTTTCGTTCCATATTTTTTTGACCGACCAAAGGTCAGTGTTACGCATTTTAAAAAGGAATATCTTCGTCTTCATTCATTTTGGAAGGACGCGTAATGACGCCTGTCGAAGCCGCATTATTGCTGGAAGTATCAAACGCAAAATCGCCGAAAGTGGTATCGTCCAAATCAGAGAATCGGGCAAATTGGTCTGTAAACCGCAGCCGCACATCCTTCAATGCGCCGTTTCTATGTTTTGCAATAATGATTTCTGCTACGCCTTTTAAGGACTGTCCTTCTGGGTCTTCCAATATCCCATAATATTCTGGACGATATATAAATGACACAATATCAGCGTCTTGCTCGATGGAATTATGCACTAAAATATCATTTGCAACAAAATTGTGCACTTCGGGTACGGTTAAATCATACACATCTTCGATACCAAGTGGCGTAATTTCCAAAATTTCATCCCAATAAAGGTCGGATTGAATAAATGGTTTTAAAGCAGGATCGACAATAGCTTCCTGCAACCTTTGAAGTCGTTCCTTAGAAATTCCATTGCGTTTTATAGAACCTGCATAAGACTGATTTAAACTATCAAATAAATTGCGATAAGATAATCCTTGTCGTTGCATCGCAGGATAAATAATCAAATCCCATGCCTCTTTAGGTAAAACGTCTGTATTCGGATTGCTATCAATTATTTCCAATGCAGCTATTAATTCCGGTATAATATTTCCTCTTTCACCAAAACATCCAACTATATTGAGAAAAAGTAATTGATTTTCAGCACCTTGTACATGTACGTGATAATTATCTCGATATTTACCACCTTTTTGTATAGAAACAGTGGTGGTTGAAATAATTCCCAAGCGTAACAAAAGGTGTTGCACTTGTTCCGCCAATATTCGACTTGAAGAAGCATAGTAAATGGCTCCTGAAGGTTTTCTGCCCGCCGTTTTTTTCCAGCTTACATTCCCATCGGTCGCCCAAAGGTGATGCAAAAACAGGCTTATTTTATTATCCTCGCATTGAAAAATAACATTTGGCAACTGTTTTTCATAGGACCGTACTCTTTCTAAACCAAGATTTTTATACCATATTGTTATTGGATGTAGTTTACCATGAGTAGTCCGATAGGGACTTGGCAAATACGTATGCCACCAATTTTCTTGCGGTACGATTCTGGCTTCAATACCAAATAAATTTTTCGCGGCAGTATTGACGATAGTAATATTTTTTTCGTCGGCACTTGTGTAGTGATAGGGTTGTTTTGGTAAAATGCAACCGTCGCCAATTAAGTGTGCTAACAAAATTAATTCATCATCTGACATTAAATTGACAGGCTGTGTAATTTCGATTTTTCTTGGCATCGCAATTCGGTCGCCGATGTTTAAATTTTCCAATGCGATCCAACCTTCCAGCTTTAAAAATGGATGATTCGCACTGGCTTTAATGCGCCGTCCAGTGCGAGTTTTGAGTTCAAAAACCTGTTTTTTGCCAGAATAAAAAGCCTTTGCTAAAGTGTAAGGTCGAATTTGCTGGCAAGCATTAACGGCAAGTACATGTACATTTGTGGCTTCTGGTCGTTCCGCTAATTCTTTTATAGGAAATCGTTTCCCTGTTATTGCATCTTGAATTAAAGTATCGCCAGTCAAACAACCCGATTCTCTCAAATCCGACAACTGCGGACGCTTGCTTCCCCCACGCGTTTCTACCGCCCGACTCAACTGCGACAGCGCAATCACGGGGACATTTAATTCCTTTGCCAAACTTTTCAACGCTCTGGAAATAGCACTTACTTCCTGCTCTCGATTGCCACGCTGATTATCGCCACCACCACTCATCAATTGTAAATAATCAATGATAATCAACTGAATATCATGCTGCATTTTCATACGGCGGCACTTGGCTCGGAGTTCAAATACGTTGATAGCAGCCGTGTCGTCAATATAAATCGGTGCCTCGCCGATGCGTTCGATAGCTTGATTTAAACGCGTACTTTCGTCTTGGTCAAATTGCCCGTTGCGCAGTTTGCTCGAAGAAACTTCCGCTTCCATCGCAATCATACGCAGTGCCAATTGAATACTGGACATTTCCAAAGAAAAAAT
>CAZJXN010000288.1:0-3415 GCA_964549655.1 uncultured Saprospiraceae bacterium | reverse complement strand
TTCAAGTTTAATATCCAAAAGTTATGCTCCAATAGAAAACCCTGTCTTGCTCCCAACCCCGCATTGCCTTTGGTAAGCCTTGCGCCTCCGCTAAAGCTAACAGCGACACGCGGATGGCGACCGAAGGAAGAGGAGAAAAGTTGAGACAGGGTTTGTATCGTCGAATTACATCGTGACTGCTTACGGTTCGTAGATTGCTACAATGTCGAGTGCATTGAATGCTTTATTGTGAAAAGCATAATCTCCTCCATTGACTTCTTGCCCGAAAAAGATACCCATTGCACCTACTAACACTTCGTAACTTCCATTGGGAAGGGCGGGAGTGGTGAGCGTGAAGCTACCCGCAGGGATGACGGTGTCTAAATTGCTGATGGGTCCCATGATGATGCTTCGTTCGTAGCGGTCTTCGCCTGTGACTTTGCCAGCAATGACCAAGCCTATTTGGAACCGCGTGCTGTTTGCAGGTGCTTTAATGTCCCATTTTGGATTGATGCCTTGTGGAAAGTCTACACTGATTTGTCCGGCTCCTGGACTTGTCGTTGCGTATGGAGCGCGTAGAATAGAGGCAAGTTTCGCTTTCTCGTTGAAAGCGAAGTTGACCAAAGTACCCAGCCCAAGATACTGGATCGTTCGTTCGCCCCGTGCGTTGACGACATCCGTGTTGAGGTTTTGCTTCATCTTTGCCAAGAGGCGGGAGAAGTAATACCGGTCGTAGGCTTGGGCGATGAGGGGAGCAAGGGCATCCGTTAAGCCTTTTGCTTCGTTGCCAGCGCGACCAAACTCGCTCATGTTTTCGCGGGTACGAACGAACTTTTCGTCGGTCATAATACGGGCTTTCTCTACACCGCCTTTTAGTTTGACGATGTCTTTGCCGCCTGTGCGCTGGAAGTTGATGTCATCTAATGTGCCGATGACTTTGATGCCAAATTTTTGACGTGCCATTGTAAATTTGTTAGCCCCCTCCTAACCTCCCCCCAAAGGGGAGGAACACCCGCCGGAAAGCGAGAAGAAAGTTCGAAGAGGGTTGTGTTGTGAAAAATATAAATATCTGAAAATCAAGACAAAAATATTGCATAAATATGATATTGTCAATATATTGCGTATATTTTAATCAAAATAGTGACAAATGGCAGCGAATAGTGTCCAAACCGAACCAGAATTCATGAAAAACATACCAACATGGGCGCGGGCTTGGGTGGCTTTATTGACGGTAGGGGTAACGGTACTGCTGGCTCTGAACCTCAATATTGGCGGGTTTTGGGATAAGCAATTGGATGCAGCCATCACCAGGCAGAATGCGCAAAATGAATTAGGGAAAGGGAGTTTGGATGGATTGGTGGAAATTAGTAAAGGATTGTTGCAGCAGAATTCGGAGTTATTGAAGGCGGTGAATAAGGTAATGGAGCAGAATAGGGAGATTTTAGCCCCTCCCCGACCCTCCCCAAAGGAAAGGGAGTAAGGATATGCATAGCTTTGGACAAGCTCCAAAAGAATAATAGCAGGGGTATCTACAATATTGCTCATAGTGCCTCCGCAGCGTAGCTATGGCGCTCGCGGGGTTGTGGCTCGTTTCGCTGAATCGCGGGACGGGCTTTTTTTTGCGGAGGCACTGGACAGAGTCCAGCACCAGCACAGGAGTGGAATCATCAATGTTACAACATTACTTTACATCAATGATAAAATAATTGGCTCATAAAGTCTTAAAAATCTTCATATTATAACTTTTCTAAAAATAATTATATTTTCTGCGACCAAAACTTGTTATTTCATATAATCTGTTTTAATATTGCAGTATAATTATAAAATTTATACTTCAATAGGTCTACTCATCAATAAGTGTTCTTTTAAACTTACTGAATTTCTAAAATTTAGCAGACTTCGCGCTAACCATTTAAAGGTAGTATAGGGAAACATACTGACGTGTCGGAACGTCAGTAAAGGGAACAATTACATTTTTTTGATTTTATTTATGCTATTGTAATAATAGCATCTTTATATGTACTTGCATAAATACAAGCGTGTACTTGTATTGGTGTAATAAGCTATTTTTTTTCGCAAAACGAAAAACAGAATGAAAATGTCGTGGTTCAAGTCATGTGCGGTAGCATTGCTATTGGTAGTATCCTGCGTAATTGTGAAAGGTCAAACTGTTGATTGCAGCTCACCTAGTAATAATACTCCTTATATTATTAAAATAGATTCGAAAACCACCATATCTCCAACTTATTGTTATAGTATAGGAACTATACATTTTTTTGCAGATAATCTAGGCGCTCCAGCAGGTAGAGTAGACCCCTCAGAGTGGCAATTTAAACTTGGTAGTGGTCAATGGCAAAGCGGACAAACATTTAACAATGTTTTACCTGGGATCTATAATCTTACTGCTAGGAACACCGTGACAGGATGTGTTACTTCATTTGTCAATAATCCAATTTATTTTGATTATAAATATTCAGGTGGAGAGCCAACTATCAATAATGTTGCTGTAACAGAAGCTTCCTTCTGCGCTAATGATGGTCAAATTATAATAGATGCTACGACAGGTGTACCGGGCGGAGCCAATACGGATTTGAGATACCGATTAAATGGCGGTGCATGGAATACCAGTAATACCTTCAACAATTTAGCAGGCGGAAATTATACGATAGAAGTAGGTACGAGTGATGGAAGATGTATTTCTTCCCAGATGGCGACCGTGCCGAAATTGACCGCTCCAACCCTCAATAGCGTCACCACAACTGCTTCTAATAGCTGTTCCACCCCGAATGGTCAGATTCAAATTAATACGACCAGCACTTATGATTTAATGTACAGCATTGACAACGGGGTGACTTGGTCAGGTGACCCTATTTTTCCTAATCTCACGCCGGGTACGTACCAAGTTGCGATTGCAATATCGGGTGATGAGCGGTGTGTCATTCGGCGCACGGCTACCGTGAATGGGGTGAGTTCTATCAATATTTCAAGCGTAACGACTACGGCTGCTACGACCTGTTCGGCTGCCAATGGTAAAATCACAGTGAATGCGACTGGTGGTTCTACGCTTTATTACAAAATACAAGGTGGGCAGTGGCAAACTCAAAAAAAATTACCGGATTAGTGCCGGGCAGTTATAATGTATTTGTCAAGAATAGTGATGGAAGCTGCGAAAGGGCTTATCCCAATAACCCCGTGCAAGTAGCAGGAGCAGGCTCCATTGTTATCAATAGTGTCAATACGGTAGCTCCTACTAATTGTGATACGCTGACTGCCAACGGACAAATCACCATCAATGCAACAGGCGGTACGGGGGTGAAATATAGTATCAATGGCGGTACGACTTTCGTCACCACCAATGTCTTTTCTAATCTAAGAGCAGGTACTTATAACATAGTGGTATCCAAATCAGATGGAAGTTGCCCGGTGAGTTATCAGC
>CAZJXN010000287.1:0-3421 GCA_964549655.1 uncultured Saprospiraceae bacterium | reverse complement strand
GAACCCATGTCCACGATATGCGCATCCGGCGGAAGCGGCGATTGTTGTAAGAGAGTGTTAATGATTTCAATATACTTATTGATTTGGCGGAATTTTTTTTGTCCGGTGGGAAGCACTTGCCCGTCTGCACCCGTGATGCCCATTTCGCGGAGGTAGACGTTGTTTTCGGTAGCTTCCAGAAAGCGTTTTTTGGGTTGATTGTGGAGGTGTGGAGGTGTGATGGGGTGATTTGGTGATTTGGTGAAAAGATGAGGTTGACGTTTTTTATTAAATTGGATAGAAATATCTTCTTTGGTTGTAAATAAATCACCGTTTAGAAAATCATTGCCCAGCCAAAGCCCGATAATGCCGATGCCTTCGCTAATCGGATGATTTTTTGTAACATCTTTGGTCGGATAACGTAGTGTAAAGGAGAGCGTAGGCTGTGCTTTGATTTCAATCACACGGGCGTACACATTTTTCAGTTCCAGCATTTTATTGCCGGGTTTGCTCAACGTCAGTTTGACAAACGTGTCGGCTTCGATGCTCTGCTGCAGCTTTTCGAGAAATTGTTGTGTGACTATATTGATTTCCATAACATTTATAAGCAATATTTAACAATCGCGTAACGGATTTTGTTACAATTTTGCACTATCTTTCATGGTTAGACAATAGATATTAGACGATAGACTTTTGACTGTCCGAATAGCTAAGGTTTATCGTTCAAAAAAAATAAGAGATGAGGTATAATTTGCTTTTTGCAGCATTTTTTTTATTGCAAATCCATGCTTGGGCGCAGCAGCCGGGGCAAGTGAAAATAGGCGATAGAGTCTATGCAGTGATGATTACAGATTGTGGCGACACCTTGCTTACCGCTGAATTGAATCCAGTCTCTATTTCTTCCCCGCGTTCTTTTGCTAGTAGCGACGAGTATAAAAGATACCAGCGATACCGGCGAGCGGCGGCAGTGGCACAACCGTATGCGGCGGAAGCCGTGAAATTATTCAAATTATTAGAAGTGCATACGGAAGATATGCGCAAGGGCAAGCGTCGGAAATTTACAAAAGAATTGCAGGACGATATGGAAGCAAAATTTGAGGGACCGCTTAAAAAACTCACGCGTACGCAAGGACTTATTCTGACCAAGATGATTGAGCGGGAGCTAAATATTTCTACCTTCGAGGTCATTAAAGAAGTGCGCGGCGGCTTTACGGCTACTTATTGGAATACCTTGAGCAAGTTTTTTGGTTATAAAATAAAAGAAGCGTACAAATATGGCGAAGACCCAATTTTGGATGCGGTGTTGAGTGACTTTAATGTAGCCTATTCGCTGCCAACCAATTCTATTAAGTAAACAAGTGTAATCTATTAAAATACAATCACTTAGTGTTTTTATAAACTGGTTTTTATTGCAGTTTGAATTATTGTATACACTTTCTTTTTATAAAAAGTGACTTCGGCAGGGAAAATTTGTGGGTTTGAGATGTCTAAACTGAAAAACACCTTTTTGAAAAACCACCGAATGCCTTCTGACGCAGAGTTGGTAGAGCGTTCCAGAAAAGGCGATGAGTCGGCGTTTCGGCTGTTGGTGCATCAGCACGAGCAGCAAGTGCGTTCTATTGTCATTAGTATGCTGGGCGATACGGCAGAGGCAGACGATGTAGCGCAAGAGGTATTTATCCGGTTTTATCGTTCGATACAGGATTTTCGCGGAGAAGCTGCTTTATCTACTTACCTGAGCCGGATTGCTATCAATCTATCGTTGAATGAGATCAAGCGGCGGGAAACAAGACACATGCGAATTGCGTTCTTTCATGGAAATGAAGCACCTGCTGACAAAGCGGATTCGCGGGCAGACCCCGAGCGGCAGGAAATACGGGAAGCCGTACAAAAAGCTTTACAGTTGTTAGAACCTGATTTTCGCGCAGTCGTCGTGCTGCGATTGGTAGACGGATATTCTGTGAAAGAAACGGCTGAAATTTTACAATTACCCCAAGGCACGGTCGCATCCCGGCTGGCACGTGGACAAGAGAAATTAAAAGATATTTTGTTGAAATGGAAGATATTATAACTTTTTGATTTTAAAATGTAGTCCTAATGGAACAGACCTCAAAAGAATTATTGTTTTTATCATTGGATAACGAACTGACGACGGCAGAACAGACGCGATTAGATGCTGTATTAACAGAATCTGAAGCGTTGCAGCAAGAAAAAGAACAACTCTTGCAAATGCGTTCGTTGGTTGTCAACTTGCGCGTTCGGCGAGACAACGATTTTTCCGCTCGTGTGGCAACACGCTTAAAGAAACAGAAAAAGCGCGGTTTTTGGTCAGATATCGTCGCTATCTCCCCAAAAGTAGCGGCAGCTTGCACCGCATTGATGATTGCTACACTCATGGGCATTTACATTCGAGAAGGTAGCCTTTCAAGAGATATTATTATCGGCGTAGACCATTTGACGCCAGAGGATGCCGCTATTGGTATTGAAAATGAAAAAATAACAAAAAACCGCACCGATAAAGCGATGGAAATGCCTAAAGAGAACAAGCGCGACTCGGATAATGGACGCCTGCATTGATTGGAGACTAAGAGATTTAGTGACTGAGTGAAATATAACAAAAAATATCTTAAAAGTAAATGTGCCGAGCGACAAAAACATCTTAATACCAAAACACTTTAACACATTTCTTCATTTTTATACTTTTCCATGAAAACGTTCAAAATAGTAGTAGCCCTGTTTAGTTTAGTTGCACTTGGCTTTGTAGCCGGTTTTTACACCAATCGGTATCTGGTAAAGCAAAACATCAGTCGAGTAGCTAATATGCGCTATGCCAAAGGTTTTGAGGAGAGTATGTATGAAAAAATACACGCTACTGATAAACAACAAACACAGATTGCAACTTCTGTTGAAAAATATGGCGAGCAAATCGCTACGGTATATCAAGAGTCCCGCACCAAACGTCGCGCCCTGATGGATTCTCTTCGCATGGAAATAAGCCCTTACCTCACCCAAAAGCAAATCGAAGAACTTGATCATTTCTGTTACCGCTTTTATACCAACCCGACTAAACAGACTGCCAGTAATTAAGCTACTTTGAATACCTCTTCTATTTACATAATATTTACATTTATCTATATACGAATATAGAAAGGTCGGAAGGCTTAAATCTTTCATCTTAGTGTCTCCATCTGTCCACTACCGCACACCCATTGTATCAAAACCGAACACTTTATCTTCATTATTCATTCTAAATTATTCATTCTTAATTAGTTGCAAAATTGGCACACTTTTTCCGGTATGCTGACCAGACGATTATTGTAATTAAAAAAAACGATACTGTTGTGGATAAGAAAATAGAGAAAAAATTTTGGACGACCGGACGCATTCTCACGATTGTGGGCATACTTGCGATTATTGGTTTGGCGAGCGCCGCTTATATGTC
>CAZJXN010000286.1:0-3435 GCA_964549655.1 uncultured Saprospiraceae bacterium | reverse complement strand
CTTCTTCATTCACATAATGCGAATCATTCGTAGCGATGACTTTTACATTATATTTCTTTGCAAATTTTAATAACTGTTGTGTGATATCTTCTTGGCTAACACCCATATTATCAATGTTTTCCAAACCGCGATGCCGTTGCACTTCGATGTAATAATCTTCCCCAAACAGGTCGAGCCACCAACGCAATTTCTCTTCCGCCACGTCCAATTTCCCTTGCATAATCGCCTGTGGAATCTCCGCGCCGATGCAGCAACTCGTCGCAATTAACCCTTCGTGGTACTGCACCAAAATCTCCTTGTCAATGCGCGGATACTTACCGTATAACCCCTCCATAAAACCCAGCGAACAGAGCTTCGAGAGGTTTTCATAGCCCTGCTTGTTTTTGGCTAATAACAACTGGTGATAACGCACGTCCTCCTCGCCCCGCGAGCGCAAAAACGCTTTTTTGTGACGGTCTTCTACGAGGTAAAATTCACACCCCACGATGGGTTTGATATTGCGTTTATTGGCTTCCGCCACAAATTTGAAGGCGCCAAACATATTGCCGTGGTCGGTGAGGGCAACGCCTTTTTGACCATCGGCGACGGCTTTATCCATCATGGTGGCAATGTCCGACGCGCCGTCGAGCAATGAATATTGGGTATGGCAGTGTAAGTGTACGAATTCCATTTGTTTGGAGGATGGGAGGATAGGAAGATGGGAGGATTTTCCCTCATCCCTCATCCCTCTACTTTCTACATAAAGTTAGGAAAAGTGGTTGAATTAGAAACGAAAAGTTTTAAACAAAAGGGTGTGGAGAAGTTTATTTGCTAATCGGAAAAACTGTAAAAAGATTATATATTAATAAGCCAATTACAAAAATTAAAGGCATTGCATAAAAAGGCAACAGGGTTTTTGAAGCCATTACATTCCAAACATTATTTTTGGAAAGGAGCAGGTTTTGTGTTTGACCATCAAAAGTTCTTTGAAAAGTATTTAAATCATATAAATAAGCATCCGTTTTAGCGCGATGTGTGATAATCCATTTATATAATTCTCGATACAATTTTTCAGTACTCAGAAAAAACGCATCCAGATACCAGAAGCACAGCACCGGCACGAGTAAAAAAAGATTGAGCCAAATAGCCAATTGTTTATCCGCGCCATTCGCCGTTGCGAAAATCCCGTCTTTTTCAAAAGCGATAATAGCTGATAAAATGCCGATGAGCCAAGCCTTCACTTGAAAAGAGTTTTGTGCCATACGCTTGACGATGTCTTGCACGAGGTCTATTTCTTTGTGAAAAGCATTTTGGTCTGGCATAAGGTTAATGATTTCTTTTTCTGACCAAGGAGAGGTCGTCATTACTAAAAAACCGAACATTGTCCAAAATATCCAATATGTTGACTGTGATTTGATTATATTCGGTGGAATAGTCATTAACCGAACTGAGGCCTAATCTGGACTGACGTTCCACATAATTTAACCGACTCATTAGCCTACTAAGTTCATCTGATTTTGGGTATTTATCGGACATTAACTCAATGGCTTCTTTCAATCTGCCATCCGCAATTAGCCTTTTGACCCCTTGAACAGTAGAATCAAATTCATACCGCCAAATATCTACATCGGATGTTAAATAAGCTATAAACGCTTCATACGCAATAGCTAAAGAATTAATATCTCTGGTACTTTCATCAATGACCGCTATTTCTTCTCCGTAAGCATATTTAGAAACGCGGCGAATTTGCACTAAATCAAAATAAGGAGTTAAAGTAATATTATCTGGCAAATCATATATTTCTTTTAGTACCTTCGTAAATTTTTCGGTATAAATAGTTTGCCACTTCTTTCTCAAATCCACTTCACTCAATTCAATGCGCGAGGGAAGCGGGTAAATGGCAAGTGGACGCAAGTCGTCTGAGTGACGTCGGTAGTTCGTTGCTCGTTCTGCTAAATCCAACACCCCTTCTAAACTTTGATTATTGGGCGTAAAAACCAAAACCAGTTTTTCGGGCATCAGCATAGTGCAGATGCCGCCAATATCGGTATGCCCAGTGCGCGAATCTATGAGGATGTAAGCGTAATGCTGCGTGAGATAATCGGCAAATACCTTGAAAAAGCCCGGAATTTTTTGAAAGAACTGTTGCCAGTTGAATTCCGATACGCGCTCGCTATATTGCATATCAAACAAACCAGCAGAAAATAAAAATAAATTATCTAATGAACCCGGTATCTTTTTTAAATTTTGAATGTACTGCTTTTCTAAGTGTGCAAACAAACGCTCCAGCCTTTTGTCGTCTTCCTCACCCAACGCCATTTTTGGCATTTCTTCATTCGCTTGTATAAAAAAATCTATTAACCCTTTTTTAGAACTAAATGATTTGGGCAAATAATTTTCAAAATAGCGGTGCAAGCCGGGCGCTTCCAAGTCCCAATCTATCATCAATATATTTCCTGTCGTCTCTTTAGAAAGTAAACAAGCGACGTTTGCCACCGCCATCGAACGTCCTGTACCGCCTTTGTACGAATAAAAAGTAATAATTTTTCCTTTATTTTCTTTCAGTTTCCCCGTATTCATGATGGTAAAAGCTTAGGTACGTAAGGCTTTTGATTCAGTTGTATAAAATCTGAAATAAGCTGTTTTCCGGCTGCTGTCTCCGTGTCCGGCAGCGCAAATTGTTCACAAGCCGTACAGATGTCGTTTTCAAAATCTTTCATTTCCTGATAAGACTCGTGAATGTAGGCAGCAATTTCTTTTATTTTATTTACATAATTTTCATTGGCAATAATGTCAGCTTCCATTAACGTAAATTTTGAAAAATCATAGTACAAGCGTTTTGTCAAAATGTTGGGTAGATACTCCGGGCTTCGCAAAACAATCGGAATAATCAGACTATACTCCGGTTTTTTGATTTTCATTACCTCCATTCTGGCGGCTTCACATTGCAGCATTCCGTACAACTCCAGTGCACAAAACCATTTTTTTTTGCTTAAATAATTGCTGGTGAAAATGACAATCATGCACACACTCCGGCAAATCGCTCCGTTGATTTTGGCATGAAGAATATGTCCGCCTTGCAATTCTTCTTTGTCAAAAAAAATCGGCGTATCCTCTTCAAAGTACGTGTCCAACTCCGATTTCAACGCCTCAAATATTTGTTGAGCAAACTCGTTGAGTAATTTATCTTTATTTCTGTAACTGATAAAACAAGCGTGTTGAAAAACATTACTCATTTACAAGGATTGAAATTAGAGGGTCACCGTTTTAAGCTTTAAAGGTACTAAGAAAATGGAGGAATGCAATCGAAATTTTAGATAACACCTGCTCTTTAGTTTAATTTTTTGTAACCTTCCCACTTTGCCGTGTTAAAAATGACGACTTGGCTTTTTTCGGCATTTCGTACAATAATTTTTGTTATAAATCTTTTTCCTAATAGTTTTGAGAACACGTTTA
>CAZJXN010000285.1:0-3477 GCA_964549655.1 uncultured Saprospiraceae bacterium | reverse complement strand
AAACAAATATCCACTTATCTAGAACGCAGACCGCAACTTCTTCTTTTCCAAAAGGACTCTTAAATTTCGGAATAAACTATTCTGTTGAATTTACAAATGGTTCTTATTCGCCTCCAATCCCACAACTTGACTCTATATTACGGAGTAAAAACACGTTGGGTTTGTTCTTTGGAATAGGTCCATCTTCGGCTTTTCCAACACAAAATTCCAGCTATATTACTGACCTATATTCCTTCTTAGACGATAGGACAATGTCCAATACTTTTCCAGAAATCACAGCAGGATATCATTTTTCAAAACACGAGTTTGTAATTTCTGCTAATTTCAGACCGATGCGCCAAGAACGAGATGCTTTTGGCTTTAATCAAAGATTAAGAAGAAACAGTTTTGGCTTGGAAGCCTATAAGTTCTTATTTGACTATCATGGTTTTGCCCCATTCTTGGGTGCAGGAATTATGTACGATGATATAAGACTTACCGAAGTAGATAATGCAATAAACCTGACAAACGATAGATTTACGTTTTTAACACCCTCTCTCGTTTTTGGTTGGGATATTAGACCAAGCAGACGTGCAGATATTTGGTTGTTGAGAACTAATTTAAGATACTCGCCATTTTTAGAGTTGGAGAAAAATAATAAGAAAATAAGCCTTCAACATCTTGAGTTTAACTTTATCCAGGCAGTAATCTATCCACAAAGAATCAAAAAGTATAAAGAATTGCGGTAGCCAAAAGCGGTTTTGCGTAATGGCGGGTGCAGTGGTTAATTGAACGGTAATGTATCTAATCAACTTTTTGTGTTTGGTTAAAAGTTTTTTGCTTCTAAGTCCACCCACGCTGTGAGCAGTTTGTAACTTCTGATGTGGAATAGACCAAGTTTAAAATTGGGCGTTATTTGTAAGTTGGTAGTTACAAACTGCCGACAGCCATAGGAATTAAAATTGGTCTAATATTATATCTTTAAATGAAATCTTCATTTTCGCATTACTGTGTATCTGCAATCCTATTTTGCCAAAATCGGGATAATCGTTTTCTGGTTCTGTATAATCAATAGTTTGGAATCCGTTTAATATAATAACAATTCGTCGGTCAATGCATCGTATTTCATAGTCGTTCCAATCGTTTTTGTGCAACAATTTTTCCACCATACTCGAATCTGCTTTTGCCAAAATGATATCACGTCTCGTTTCATCATACAAGCTGCCAGTATAGCCAGGACCTATATCAGCCTGAAACCCTACCATTTCGTTCAAAGGTGCTACCGTATTTCGTTGAGAATTTACCTGAACACCTGAGTTAACAAAACCGGGACCTCCTTCCAATTTAAATTTCAGTGTAAGTACAAAATTTTTGTAATCTTTTTTTGTAGCCAGAAAATCGTTTTGCAAATGCTTAATGCTGGTATCACCAGCAGTAATAGCTCCATTTTCTATATGCCAGACATCCATGTCCCCTTGCCAGTGCTTCAGGTTTTTACCATTGAACAAAACAATGTGTTTTGGTTTCTTTCCTTTCTTAAAAGCCTCCGTTTGCTGAGCAGACACAAGCGATAGACAACAGTAAAAAATGCAGAAGGCAATAATTTTTTCTTTCATAAGAGGTTGTTTAAAAAATATCCAAAAAGAAAAAAAGATAGGAATCGGCTGGATCAATTAGCGTTTACCAACACTTAAAATTTATCTAATACCATTTTCAATCAATGACGACGTATGTTTTTTACATTAGTATGCTGTTTCCAACGTGTTCTGGCATCTGGCATCTGACTTCTGACTTCTGGCATTAAATTAGTATAAGATGAGTTACCAAACCAATCAAACCGATTCCCAATGGGAAGTTATATCAAAAATCATTGCCGACAAAAGAAAGCGCAAACATTCTTAACCCCACGCTGTCATAAGTTACAAACTGCCGACAGCCATAAGCAGTTCCGGCGGACGACGTTCAAAATAGCTTGGTTGCCGTTTTCCATCGCCAACTGCTGTGCGCGCTGCACGGCTTCTTGCGATTTTGTGGTTACGTTATTGAGATTCATGTTTTTTGGTTTGGAAGATGGGAGGATAGGAAGATAGGAGGATGCGTTTCGTGTTCCTATCTTCCCATCCTCCTATCCTCAAGCGTTGTGCCACCGCATAGCGAATACCACTTTCTATTAAAAACACGAAAAAAGGGTGACAGGAGGACGAAAAAGGGAGAAAAGAAGTGACAAATTGACTTTCTATCCGTTTTTTTGCCAAACGCTTTTACTTTTCAAGGAAAAATTAATAAAAATGGACGAACGCCCAACGAACCGTAAACTTCGAGATCGCCTGCACGGGATTGTTTTTGAATCCGATACGTATGCCGGGAGACTATTCGATATTGTTTTACTGGCACTTATTGTATTAAGTGTCACAGTGGTTATTTTAGAATCTATTCAGTCCCTGCAAAACCGCTACGGCGATCTTTTCCTATTGCTGGAGTGGTCTTTTACCATCATTTTTACGATGGAGTATGTTTTGCGATTATATAGTGTAAAACATCCACTGGGCTATGCGAAGAGTTTTTTTGGCATCATTGATTTACTAGCTATTTTGCCGACTTATCTCAGCATTTTTATGGGCGGATATCAGTATTTGCTCATCATCAGGGCGATGCGGCTTATTCGGATTTTTCGGATTTTTAAGTTAGGTCATTTTCTCAATGCGGGCAATGTGATTATGAACGCCTTGCGTGCCAGCCGCGCTAAAATCATGGTATTCATCTTCTTTGTGCTACTGATGGTACTCATTATCGGGGCGGTCATGTATGTGTTAGAAGGTTCGGTTAATTCCGATTTTTCAAGCATTCCACGCAGCATTTATTGGGCAATTGTCACCCTTACCACGGTAGGGTATGGCGATATTACACCGTCCACACCACTGGGGCAGTTTTTTTCCGCCATTGTAATGATTATGGGGTATGCCATTATCGCCGTGCCTACGGGTATTGTTTCTGCCGAGATGGTTTTCCAACGCAAAGAACACACCTCGCAGACTTGCCCTTATTGTAGCCGTCAGGGACACGACCCCGATGCCCAATTTTGTAAATATTGTGGTGGGGATTTACACGGATAAGAGACAAAGTATTTACATTTAGCTACAAATCTTTATATTTACCAATGTAACGGCGACTAAAGCGCGCCGATACTAAACCGAAAACATGAGCAAACGCGCACTAAACCTCATCCGCCAAGCCAAAGCCGAAGGAAGCAACACCCTCGACCTCGGAAACACCGGACTCACCGAGCTACCGGAGGAACTCTTTGAACTGGAGCAGTTGGAGACGCTGATCATTAGTAATGGATACTGGGATTTTGAGAAAAGAAAATGGATAGAAAGTACCAATAAAGGAAATAGAAACTATCTACCAGGGAAGCTGCCAGAACATTTAGTTCGCTTACAAAATTTAAAGCGGCTTTACTTAGATGGAGATTATGGGGATAAAATGGGGATAAATGAT
>CAZJXN010000284.1:0-3493 GCA_964549655.1 uncultured Saprospiraceae bacterium | reverse complement strand
GAACAATATCAATTTAAAAAATGGGCAGCTAAAAAAGAATTGATAGTCGTGTCACCAGATGAACATCCTTTGAAAGAAAAGGTACTGGAAAAACTGAAAGACCACACAAATTTAGAGGTGAAGATTATTAAAGATTTGACGTACGAACAATACAAAGCACTGATAGCCGAAGCAAAATGGTCATTGACCTTTGGTGAAGGATTAGATGGTTACTTCGTAGAGCCTATTTTTAGCGGTGCTATTAGTTTTGCCGTTTATAATGAACAGTTTTTCACAGAATCATTCCAAGGATTAAGAACAGTCTATTCATCTTATGAAGAACTTTTAAGTAGAATCGTAGAAGATATTCAGGCATTAGACCATCGAGCTGAATTTGAGCTTTATCAAAAAGAAGAGTTTGATACCTGCGCCCAGCTTTATAATTATGAAAATTATCGCAAAAATGTAGAAGCTTTTTATAAGTATGAGTATACTTTTGAATAGCCAACCATTGATTACTGTGATTACAGTAGCCTACAATTCAGCACTTTACATACGGGAAACTATCAAAAGTGTTTTGAATCAGACGTACGAACATATAGAGTATATCATTGGAGACGACTGCTCCAATGACAATACCTGGTCCATTATTAATGAGTATAAAGACCCTCGTATAATAAAATATACAAACGCCGTTAATATTGGGGAGTATCCAAATAGAAATAAAGCACTTCATTTAGCTACAGGAGCCTATCTAATATTTATTGATGGGGATGATATCATGTTTGAGCACGCATTAGCTACTTTTGTTCATTATGTGAAACAATTTCCAGAAAGTGGTATGTTTTTCAGCCGCGATTGGGATTACCGACTGCTGCCTCCGGTCAAGTTAGACCCAGTAACGATGTATCGGTTTCACTTTTTTGACAACAGTATTATTGGAGGCAACTTTACTAAAGTTTTATTTAAAACTGAACCGCTACAAAAAGAAAAACTATCGGAAACGATTCGTACCGGAGATACCTTTATTCAACTCAAACTTGCGCAAACCAACGCAGCCGTTGTCATTCCAGAAGGATTGACGTGGTGGAGAAGAAGAAAAGGAAATGCTAGTTCTCAAGTTTTTAAAGACAAACGCTATATCGCTGAATCCATTAATTTTGAGCTGCGTTTACTTTCCGAGGGATGTCCCTTGTCAAAAGAAGAAATAGAGCAAGCAAAAATAAATGTTTATGGTGTTTACTTACGCATTTTGTGTAGAATGCTTTTAAAAGCTCAATTTAGCGAACTAAGATACTTGATTAGCAAAGTTTATATACCTTATCTATATTACAAATCGGTATTTAAAAAATCGAAGAGAAATTACTATTCTTATTTATCGGGCGACCAACCTTTAACATCTAAAGTCTAAAATTTAAAATTTACACAGCATGAAAATTCTTATCACCGGTTCCTCTGGACTTATCGGCTCAGAGGTGTGTACTTATTTTGCCAATAAAGGATGCACCGTTTACGGAATTGACAACAATCAACGAGCTACTTTTTTTGGTCCACAAGGCGACACCCGTTGGAATCAAAAGCGCTTGGAAACTTCGCTGAAGAATTTTAATCATATAGAGATAGATATAAGAGACCGAAAAGGCATCCTTGATCTAATAGAAAAACTAACGCCTGATGCCATCGTTCATACTGCCGCCCAACCAAGCCATGACCGGGCAGCCGCTATTCCATTTGATGATTTTGAAACCAATGCGGTGGGTACGCTCAATCTTTTAGAAGCGGTACGACGCTTCTGCCCAGAGTCACCGTTTGTACACATGAGCACCAATAAAGTATATGGAGATGCGCCCAATAAAATACAGCTTGTTGAAGAAGAAACGCGTTGGGACTATGCGGATGATGCTTATAAGAATGGTATTTCCGAGACATTTACAGTTGACTAATCTAAACACTCCTTATTTGGAGCTTCTAAATTAGCTTCGGATATTATGGTACAAGAGTATGGGCGTTATTTTAATATGCCTACTTGTTGTTTGCGTGGAGGCTGCCTCACAGGTCCTAATCATTCTGGGGTAGAATTACATGGATTTTTGAGTTATTTAATTCGGTGTAACTTGGAAGAGCGAGAATATAAAATATACGGTTATAGAGGAAAGCAGGTGAGAGATAATATACACGCTTATGATGTAGCGTGTTTTATAGATGCGTTTATTGCCGAGCCTCGAATTGCAGAAGTGTACAATCTGGGAGGTGGCAAGGACAATTCTGTTTCTATTTTGGAAGCTTTTCAAATAGTAGAAAAACTTTCAGGAAAACCACAGATTTATACGTATTTATCAGACAATAGAAGTGGAGATCATATTTGTTATTATAGTGATTTAAGCAAAATGAAAGAACATTATCCAAAGTGGTCAATCACTAAAAATCTTCAAACAACATTTGAAGAAATCGTTGAAGCTTGGGAAAGAAGATTAATTGAAGTTTAATAAATGGAGTAAATATTTACTAATCTTGAAAAGTAATTATAATTTGAGTTTAATGTTAAGCGCATGATGAAGTTCATAGCAAAAAAACAGATGGAGTGCTAAAACACGTTATTTTTAAAGATTTTCAATTGAACGGTTGGGAATACGGGATGCTTCGTTCATTTGAAGCGGCAATAAGTACCGTGACTGGAGCAGAAGCGCACCCGATACCTCCATATCTATTTCTTCGCGATCATATTCATCGGTTGGGTTATGGAATGAATAAGTCATGGCTCAGAAAATATATACCTAAAACCCCTTTTGCGCCTCAAGCAGATATAGGTTGGTGTATTTTGATGGGACCTGAAAATTATAAATTAGATTTATTTAAAGATTGGACTAAGTCTGTAAAGACCAAAATTCTTTATATATATGATACCATGCCTTCCCAATATCCGGTAATAAAACAAATTCTTGCTACAGATGTCTGGGATGTTTTGATAACTTCTTTTAATGATGCGGTTCCTGATTTAGAAAAACGCACGAATCGTAAATGGCATTGTATTTCACAGGCAGCAGATAGATCGCTGTTTAAACGAATTCCATTGGAGGAGCGCTTTATTCACTTCTCATCTTATGGGCGTCGCTTAGATAGAGTACATGATATAGTAAAAGATTTTTGTAAAACAAATAATTTATATTACGACTATACTACACATGATGGCAAACATCCGATGGCGGATGCAACTGATTTGTATAAGCAGTATGCCTGGCACATCAGCCATAGCGTTTTTACTTTTTCCTGGCCCGTAGAAGTTACCAATCCTAAAAGATGTGCGCCTCTACGTCCGATAACGTGTAGGTGGTTTGAAGCTGCGGGTGCATCCACCTTAATCCTTGGAGAGAAGCCTGACAATCCCTCTTTTGACAAGCTACTTCCGAATGGGTTGGTTAATTCAATTCAATATTTAGAAACGGATCGTGTTATTTATGAGCAAATTGAGGGCTTGTGGAACAATAGAGAAGTATTGCATAATAAGTTGAATGAA
>CAZJXN010000283.1:0-3535 GCA_964549655.1 uncultured Saprospiraceae bacterium | reverse complement strand
TAATGACAAATTCAATGACTGCCCAAGAATTTTAGAAAATAAACTTTTACAAAAACATTTAGACATTTACGGACAACTTCCTAAATGGAATAATGAATTTTAATCCTAAAACTGGTAGAATGACAATTAAAGAAGCGATTTTAAAGAGTCTGGAAGAAATAAACAACTTGACCACGTATATGGACATTTACAACCATATATTAAAGAATAACTATTACGACTTTGGAACAGCAAAAACTCCAGCTTCGACAATTTCCGCATTGCTTGGCGACTTTATTCGCAACGGTGACACAAGAGTAAAACGTATAAAACAAGACGGTGCAACTTACGCCTATTATCTGACAAAGAACGAACAAAATATTGGAATTGAAATTTTGAGTGGCGACACCGAAACTCAAATTGTAACTCCCATTAAAATTAACAAATCAAAGACTTACGAAGAGCGAGATTTACACAACCTTTTAAGTAGTTATTTAAAGAATACAGACACCTATTCAAAGACAATTTTCCACGAACAATCCAACGGAAAAGACAACAACCAAATTTGGACCCATCCAGATATGGTTGGAATTAAATTTTTGAATTTACAGACAAAAGCAAGTCAAAATTTTTTAAAATCAATAAATCGTGTTGACACTTTTAAAATTAGTTCATATGAACTGAAACGAGAAATTAACAGCGACAGTGAACTTAAAAAAGCATTTTTTCAAGCCGTTTCAAATTCAAGTTGGGCGAATTATGGTTATTTAGTAGCATTTGAGTTTAGCGACAGTCTGAATGAAGAAATGGCAAGACTTAATCAATCGTTCGGTATTGGAATTATTGAACTTAACGCAAATCCTTATCAAAGTAAAGTGCTTTATCCATCTGTATTTCGTGACTTGGACTTTAAGACAATTGACAAACTTTGTAAGATGAACAAAGAATTTGAAAAGTTTATCGAGCAAACAGAAAAATTAATGACCGCCAGCGAAAAATACATTTCTGGAGCAGAAAAAGAACTGAACGAGTTTTGTGACGACTATTTTGCAAACGACACAGAAGTTGAAAATTATTGTAAAGAAAACCATATACCGACAACCGCAGAATGACAAGAACCACTGGCTATAACAGGCGTTTGGCAAAAAAGCGGGTTCAGTGTTTAAATGAAGCTTTGTGCTTCGTATCAAGTTTCGTGGTGGCAGACAGTTTTCGTCTCCGAAATCGCCAACTTCTTTTAGCCGCAAAACCGTTAGGCGTAATGCTACCAAGAATGTAAAGACATCAATAATTATGAAAGAAATAATACCAACCTACTCAATTAGTAATGTTTCACGGACAGAAGCAACAAATGCCCAAGTATATTATATCGAAACCCAATATGATGCCCAAAATGCTTCACTACACTTGCCTTATCGAAGCGAATATTACGGAATCGGTATAATTTTGAATGGAAATGGTATAATAAAAACCAACTTGGAAACCTATGATGTTGTGCAAGGTTCGGTTTTGGCAATCGCACCAGAAGTTGTAAAGCAATGGGTGTTTCGCTCTGATGATTTGGTTGCACTTACGATATTTTTCACTAAGTTGTTTTTAACACAATATCATCGAAATCCTAATTATTTAGATAGTTTCCCATTTTTTGACACACACGCCAAACACGTTTGTTATTTTAGTACCGAGCAATTTACTTTTTTAGGTCGTTTATTGGAGAATATTAAAGTAAAAATCAATTCAAACCAACCTTTCAAAAACGAAATAATTGCCAATTTGATTAATGTTTTTTTATACGAATATTCAAGTCTTTGTTCTGAACAACTTTTTACTTCTACTTTTCCGCAAACTCGCAGTGGTCAAATTATGCTTGAATTTAAAAAATTGGTAAGCCTTCATTTTACCAAGCAAAGAAGTGTGAAATTTTATGCCGATTTACTTTTTTTGAGTCGCAAACATTTATCTGAAACTATCAAAAATGAAACTGGTAAATCGGCTGGCGAATGGATAGATGAAACGGTTATTTTAGAAGCAAAAATTTTATTGCAAGACCCTACTTTAAATATTGCCCAAATTGCCAGCCAACTTAATTTTGCCGACCAATCTACCTTTGGTAAATTCTTCAAAAACTTAACGGGGCTTTCGCCTGTGGCATACCGCCAAGCACTTTAAAATTAACATTCCGCCTTTTTTGCCAATCATTCCTACTTTTTACCCTTTTCTACATTAGGAGAAGGTTGGAACTTTGTGCCATCAAAGTTTAAAAATCAAAAAAGATGGAGATGCAAAATAAAATTGTCGTTATCACAGGCGGAGCGAGTGGTATCGGCTTTGCCATAGCAAAAGCACTTTCAGCTAACAACACCGTTGTTTCATTGGACAGAAACCCACAGAGTATTTCACAGCTCTCTGAAAAGCTTCCAAATGTGGTGAGTATTCAAACAGATGTAACTAATATTGAACAAGTTGAAGCGGCTCTCAAACAGATTGAAACAAAATTTGATAAAATTGATTTGCTTATCAACAATGCTGGTATTGGTAAAGCGGTTGATTTTGACAAGCTAACGCAGCAACAAATTACGGAAATTGCAGAAATGGAAATGAAAGTAAATTACTTTGCCCCTATCAGTTTAACAAAGTTAGCTATGCCCTTGCTTAACAAATCAAATGAACCTGCTGTTGCTTTTACAACCTCGGGACTTGCATACGTGCCAAGTGCAACGCATCCAACTCACAGTGCTACAAAAGCAGCACTTCATTCTTTTGTTTTAACACTACGGCATCAACTGCGAAACACAAAAATAAAAGTAATAGAATTACTTCCACCAACAGTTGATACAGCATTTACAAAGGAAATCAAAGCCCCCAAAATTAAGCCTGAACAAGTTGCTTTAGAATTTTTGAAAGGCTTAAAATCGGGAAATCAAACTATTAAAGTTGGACAAACTGGAGCACTGTCAATCATTTCAAGAATAACACCAAGTGGGGCTTTTAAAATGCTCAACCCTTCAAGTCAAGCACTATAATTTTCGTTTTCCGCCTTTTTTACCAATCATTCCGCCTTCTTACCCTTTCCAGCTTCAAGGAATGATTGCAAATTTGCGCCATCAAATTAAATTAAAAAAATGAACAAGGTTTTAAAATTTGAACACATTTCGTCAAACCCAAATGCAAAGATTTTAGTCGTATTTGGTGGGAACGAAGAACGCAGAGATGCCGTAATAAATCTATTAATGTCCATAGAAAATTTAACTATTTATGGTACGCTTTCAGAAGAAGAAGGAATTGTCAAAATGCATGATTTGGGTAAAGTAGATATTGTTTTAATTGGAGGTAGATACACCGACCAACAACGAATAAACATTCGGGAAATAGTCGCCCAAAACTACCCTACTGCCTCTGTAACTGAACCAGGCGTGGACTATCATTACAGCAACGAAACTATTTTCAATCACATCAACAAACTAATTAACAAAATTTAAAATGACTCCTAAAACAAAAAACGGTAGTGTACCATATCGAGTGATATTATATCTTTGAAAAAAAAAAGAAATAAATG
>CAZJXN010000282.1:0-3547 GCA_964549655.1 uncultured Saprospiraceae bacterium | reverse complement strand
TCACTCCGACTTATCTCCTACAAAATAATGCTCCTTTTGTTTAAAAAGCACATTAAACGTGGTCAAACTTCCATAAATACGGGTGATGTATTGCTGCAAATCCACTTTTTCGGCATCCGTTAGTTTTTTGCTGGCGTTTACGCGCTGCTCCATCACACGCAGTCTATCACGTACCATTACGATTTTGTGGAAAAAAGTTTCAATTGGGAACTCTTTTTCTTTCAAAGAATTGTCAGAAGGTCTTAAAATCATCGTTCCACCTGCCCAACGCTCGCCAATCGGCACTTCTTCGCTGATGTCCGAAAAATTGCGCAAAATCTTTATCAACGACTTTTCCGCTTCGTTAAATGTTACATTTTCGTCTGCCGGAATCGCTTCTACGACTTGCCATTTATCATAATCTCGCCCCACTTGTTTGATACCATGCAACATAAAACAAACTTCGTACGCCGCTTTATATAATCGAATGACCACGCCGTCGCCATAAGCCGGATGTTTTACTCTGGAACCAACGCCTAATATATTACTCATGGATTGTAATAGTTTGGAATTTTATAATTATTAAAAAGAAAACAGATATAAATAAATGATATTGCAAAGCCGCTGAAGTATAAACGCGCCAAATTAGTTAAATTTTGCTTTTGATAACGCCAGAACGAAGCGATAGTAACAAATAGCGTTGAAATATATTACTCCTACTTAATCTTCGTGTCATTTTTTGTTCAAACTTAAAACCTGTGCCTACAAAAATTGATTTATGTACTTAAACTTGCGCCATGAAATTGCAAAATGACTTGTTACTCCGTGTCGCAAATGGCGAAACCGTCAAGCGACCGCCCGTGTGGCTCATGCGGCAAGCGGGAAGAATTCTACCACAATATCGCGCGCTGCGCGAACACTTTCCAGATTTTAAAGCCTTTGTAACGAATCCAGAAGCCGCCACGGAAGCGACTTTACAGCCTATAGACGAACTCGGCGTGGACGCTGCCATCATTTTCTCTGACATTTTAGTAATTCCTGAAGCCTTAGGTTTGCAATATGAAATGGTGGAAAAACGCGGTCCCAATTTTCCGAAAACGATTGTCAATCAACAAGATATAACTAATTTACAAAGTGCAGAACAAGCGGCAGCGGATTTAGAATATGTTTATGCAGCCTTGCGATTGACGAAACAAGCATTGAGTAATCGGGTGCCACTCATCGGTTTTTGTGGCGCACCGTGGACTTTATTGGCATACATGGTGGAAGGCAGCGGCAGTAAAACGTTCTCGCAAGCAAAAAAATTCTTATATACGCAGCCTGAATTGGCGCATTTATTATTACGAAAATTGACGGATACTTCGATTCTATATTTAAAAAATCAGATTCAAAGCGGTGCCGATTTGGTACAAATTTTTGATTCTTGGGCAGGTATTTTAAGTCCGCAGCAGTACCGAGCGTTTGCTGCACCTTATATTTCAGATATTTGTAATGCAATTACAGAAGTACCTGTTACCGTTTTTGCGAAAGGCGCGTGGTTTGCTTTGGAAGATTTTTCTAATATGAATTGTAAAGTGATTGGTTTGGATTGGAATATGAGTCCTGCCGAAAGTCGCAGTAGAGTAGGAGAGCGGCAGACTTTTCAAGGTAATCTCGACCCGTGCGCGCTGTATGCTTCGACCGATTCTATTCAAAAGGCGACTATTCAAATGTGTCAAGATTTTGGCGGCAAGCACATCGCAAATCTTGGACACGGCGTTTATCCCGACACACCGCTCGACGGCGTACGCGCTTTTGTGGATGCGGTACAAAGCTTTCATTATAAATAAATTTTCAAAAAAATTGTGCTAAATTTGGTAGTTAAATGGTGGATTGAAAGTGTGTGTAACTTCAAACTGCCAAACCTCCAAACGTCAAACTTTTAAAAATGGGTTGGTTCAAACGACTGAGAGACGGCATTCAAACTGCCACCAGAAATAAAAAAGAAGCGCCGGAAGGCTTGTGGTATCAGTGCAAAGATTGTAAGGAAACCTCTACGATGAAGGAATTGCGGGAGAATTTTTACAAATGTCCACACTGCAATTACCACGTCCGCATTGGCTCGAAAGAATATTTTTCAATTCTGTTTGACAATGGACAGGAGGAGCTGTTTGGCAATCTCCGCGCAAAAGATACCTTGCAGTTTACCGATTTAAAACCTTACGCGCAGCGGCTGGAGGAGACGATGAAAAAGACAAAGCTAACAGAAGCCATCAGCGTAGCAAAAGGCAAAGTCAATAAGCGCTCGCTCGTGGTCGCAGCCATGGATTTCAACTTTATCGGCGGCTCGATGGGCAGCGTCGTCGGACAAAAAATCGCACTTGCTATTGACCATTGTTTGGAAAACCGAATTCCATTGCTTATCATTTCCAAAACCGGCGGTGCTCGTATGATGGAATCTGCTTTTTCGCTGATGCAAATGGCAAAAACGTCCGTCAAACTTTCCCAATTGGCGAAAGCGGGAGTACCTTTTTTCTCGCTGCTCACCGACCCGACTACTGGCGGCGTGACGGCTTCCTACGCGATGCTGGGCGACCTGAATTTTTCGGAACCTAAAGCATTGATTGGCTTCGCAGGTCCGCGCGTCATCCGCGAAACGATTAAACGGGATTTGCCGGAAGGCTTTCAAACTTCGGAATTTTTATTAGAACACGGCTTTTTGGATTTCATTGTAGACAGAAAAGATTTGAAAAGCCGCTTGTCGGATTTATTATATCTGTTTGATGAAAAAAATCGCTTACTGACGAAGGCAGAGATGGAGACTGCGTAGCACAGGCTTTAGCCTGACGGTAAAATAGGCTTTAGCCTGTTTATAAAATGTAGGAAAAAGCGACCCAGTAATAAACGCCAAATAACGAATGACCAGTAACAAATTAAACACCTAAATCCATGAAAAAATTTATTTACTTAAGCTTAATAACGTTACTTTTCGCTTGCAACCGCCAAACCTCCGAACTTCCAAACTCCAATAATCTCCCCAAAGTAGATGCCGAAGCCAACTTAAAAAAACTCGGTATCAATCTACCAAAACCTTCTTCGCCCATCGCCAATTACGTCAACGCGGTGCGCACGGGCAATCTCATTTTTCTCTCTGGCAAAGGACCTTTAAAACCAGACGGCAAATATATCACCGGTAAAGTAGGCAAAGACCTCAACATCGAACAAGGCTACGAAGCGGCACGGCTCGTAGGCGTGAATCAACTCGCCGCTTTGAAAGCAGAAATCGGCGATTTAAATAAGGTGAAACGCATCGTAAAAGTGCTGGGCATGGTACAATCCACACCCGAATTTACCGACCAACCCAAAGTGGTGAATGGTTTTTCGGATTTAATGGTAGCTGTCTTTGGCGATAGAGGCAAACACGCGCGTTCGGCGGTAGGAATGATTGCGTTGCCCAGTAATATTGCGGTGGAAGTGGAGATGGTTGTAGAAGTGGAGTGAGCGATTTTGTGACCAAGAGACCAAATGGTTGATCCAGTAGAAAAAATTCCGTGCCTAAAATAATAGCGATTGATATAAGTAATAAGTA
>CAZJXN010000281.1:0-3556 GCA_964549655.1 uncultured Saprospiraceae bacterium | reverse complement strand
GGCAATAAGACAACTTGCTGACATCAATGGTCCAAGACTTTTAGGAACTCTTAATTACTACAATTCGGCAAATTGGGCAAAACAGGAATTGAAAAGATTTGGAACAGATACCGCCTATTTTGAATCGTTTGATAAACAATATCGTGGTTGGACGGTCAAGTCTTTTAATATGGAAATGACAAAACCAAACTTCATGCACATTATTGCGTATCCGTTGGCTTATACAAAAAGCACGAAAGGAACAATTGTAGCACCTGTAACTTTTCTTGCAAATAATGACAGTTTAAAATATTTGAAAGGAAAGCTAAAAGGCAAAATTCTGTTATTAGGACAAGATTTCTATTCTTTCAATACTTCACATCAAATACTTTCTGACAGGGTTTCAAAAGAACTTTTACAGCAAGCAGCCGAGAATCCCGACCCAAACGATTTAATGATTGGCTATCATAGCAGGCGTTCAACAAATGAAGCTATCGCAAGTCAAGAACAAAGAAGAGTTGATTTTAAATCGTTTTTTCAATTTTGTGAGCAAGAGGGTGTTGTAGCTTTAATTGAACCAAGTGATTATCCTTATGGAATTTTACATACCGACGGCAACCATAATGTACCTTCATATAACAAGCAAAAAAACATTACGCCAATTGCATCATTTGTAATTGCCAATGAACATTTTGGACGACTTGTGAGACTAATTGCTTCGGGAATTACACCCACCATCAAATTAAATCTTGAAACTACATTTAACTATAATCCAGAGTATAATATAAACGTAGTTGCTGACATTAAAGGTACGGACAAAGAATTATCAGAACAGCAGGTAATCATAGGTGCTCATTTGGACTCATGGCATGGCGGAACGGGTGCAGTTGATAATGCCGCTGGTTGTGCTGTGATGTTAGAGGCGATTAGAATTTTGAAAGCGTCAGGTTTGCGACCAAAACGAACTATTAAAATATGCCTTTGGGGTGGCGAAGAACAAGTTTTTGCAGGTTCAAGGGCTTATGTAAACAATCACGTTGGTAATCTTGACAATGGAAATAAAAAGAAAGACTTTCAAAACATTTCGGCTTACTTTAACTTGGACAATGGCACTGGTAAAATAAGAGGTATTTATACACAAGGCAACAGTAAAGTAAAACCAATTTTTGAAGAATATTTTAGTCCTTTCAAAGCATCAGGAAATGGTACAGTTACATTACAAAATGCCAATCAAACCGACCATGAACTTTTTGATGCTTTAAATATTCCAGCTTTTCAATTTATTCAAGACCCATTAAACTATATTTCCGTTGTGCATCATACGACAATGGACGTGGCAGAATATGTCAACGAAAATGATTTAAAAGAAAGTGCTATTATCGTTGCATATCTGATTTATAAAGTAGCAAACCAAGAAACCCTTTTGCCCCGTAGAGATTTTATAAGTGTTTTGCCCAATTTGGCTGGCAGTACAACGTTTTTTATAGAAGGTTTTGAAAATGCAAAATCGGTTTCTTTGGTAAGCGATTTTAATAATTGGAATATGTTTGGTACACCACTTGCCAAAGTAAAAGGTGGTTGGTCTTGTAAATTGGACTTATCAAAGGGAAAATATCTGTACAAATACATCATTGACGGCGATTGGACGGCAGACCCAAAAACACCAAAAGAAAAACTTTTGAAAGATGGCAAAGGTCATGCAGGGCTGACAGAAGTAGTGGTGAAATAAAAACTACCGCTTACATGGTATTGCCAATAGTGGGGCTGACGGATGTAATTGAGTATTTGGAATTTTATTTAGCTTCGGTTTGGGCAGACGAATTACTTGTGAACATTAGATTTTTAACTTCGGCATTTGTACTTTTATTGTACTTTGGTAACGGGCTGACGTTTTTCAAATCCACCACCATCGGCAATACCTGTCCGTTGTACAAAAGGCTCGCTGCGCTCGCCTTCTGTACAACGCGGAGCGGCTGCACCGCTGCTGCACGAAGTTCTCCCTACGGTCGCCCATCGTACAACAACGGTTTTGCAAAATTGAAAAAAATTTTCCGCTTCGCGGATTTTTCCAACTTCGCAAAGCCGCTCCGCGTTATGCACAATGCCAACAGGCCGCACAGTCAACCTAAACACTTAACATCAGCAACATGAGAATAGCATTTACTTTATTGACAACATTATTGCTTGTATTTGGACAAAGCAATATTTATGGACAAAGAAAATTTGAGTTAGGAGATTTGGATAAACTCTACACACTTACCGACCCTCAAATATCCCCTGACGGCAAATCGGTTTTAATTGTGGTATCTAAGCCTGACACAGTTACCAATAAAAATAAATCATTTATTTACAAAGTAGATGCTTCAACTGGTGGGACACAGCAACTCACTTTTGAAAGAGCTTTTGTAAGTTTTCCAAGATGGTCGCCATCTGGTAATGCTGTTGCTTTTATATCGGCTGATGCAACAAGTAAAGGTCAAATATTTGTATTGTCTATGAACGGAGGAGAAGCTAAAAAAATCACTTCTTCCCCTACGGGTGTGCAACAATTTAATTGGAGTCCTGACGGAAACTCATTTGCCTTTACCCAAGCAGATGAGGTAAGCAATAAAAAAGAAATTGAAAAAGGTTATGATGCCTTTGAAGTGAAATACAATAGCATTTTTTTAAATGCTAAACCATCTCCATCACATTTATGGCTGATACCGTCAGAAGGCGGTGAAGCAAAACGATTAACCACTGGCAATTGGACAATCCCATCGGCAAACGCACCCTGTATTTCATGGTCACCTGACGGAAAACAAATCGCATTTCAGACCAACGAATCACCTTACTCAGGAGAATTAATCGGTTTTGTAAAAATCGTGGATAATGTGAGTGGAAAGGTAAAAAGAGTCACAAGTAGTCAAGTATCGAGTAATGCCTTGCATAGAGAACGAAAGCCTGTTTTTTCACCAGATGGCAAGTCACTTGTCTATCAACGAAATTTAGAAAATGCTGGCTATGGTTTTGATGTATTTATAACTTCATTTAATCAAGATTTCCACAAAAATTTAACTACACAATTTGACCGTTGTTTCTATCGGGCAGAATGGAGTATGGACAGCAAAGCCGTTTTTGTTGCTGCTACTGACTTCAATACAACATCACTCTGGTTGCAGCCAATCAACGGAACGGCAAAGAAATTAAATCTAAACAACCTTTGCATCGCTGGCACTAACTGGTATGAATTTAGTGTAGGAAAGAACAATGTTGTTTCATTTATTGCCAGCACTTCACAATCTCCACAAGAACTTTACTTCATGGCAAACCCTGATGCCGTACCCAAACAACTCACAAACTTTCATAGCGAGATGCGAACACTTGCATTCGACAAAGTGGAAACTTTTAGCTGGAAATCTGATGAATTTACACCCAATGGAATTCTGACTTTTCCACCCGACTTTGACCCAACAAAAAAATATCCGTTGGTAGTAGAACCACATGGTGGGCCAAGGTCAACCTCCAAAGAATCATTCAATCCATCCACACAATTAAAAGCAGCACATGGCTATATTGTTTTTCAACCCAACTATCG
>CAZJXN010000280.1:0-3591 GCA_964549655.1 uncultured Saprospiraceae bacterium | reverse complement strand
AAATAATTGATTATCAGTTATTTAAAAAATAATGAGTACCTGAGTAGTTACAAATATTTTTCTTTATATGGTTGAAGTTGAGGCATCTTTCTAAAATTAGAAATAAAAAAATCTTTTCTAAGTCATGCAAGATAGGCTTTTTTTAAATATAGAACAACAAAAAACGCCCGCAATCAACTGACTACGAGCGTTTTTATTTCAAGTTGTTCTAAATATTTTAAACCTTCTCCACCTCCTCCACGGCGCGATAGCTGTCGAGCGGCGGGCACGTACACATCAAATTCCGGTCGCCATACGCGCTGTCAATTCGCGCTACCGAAGCCCAAAATTTATAGCCTTCGTGCAAGTACGGCAATGGATACGCAGCTTGCTCGCGCGTGTAGGGCAGATTCCAATCGTTTGCAGTCAAGAGTTCCAGTGTATGTGGCGCATTGTGCAGTACATTATTTTTCACATCGGCTGCGCCGGACGCGATTTCGTCTATTTCTTTCCGGATTTGCAACATTGCATCACAAAAACGGTCGAGTTCATCTTTACTTTCGCTTTCGGTCGGTTCAATCATAATCGTGCCAGCTACCGGAAACGACAGCGTTGGCGCGTGAAAACCATAATCCATCAAGCGTTTCGCAACATCTTCCGCACTGACGAGCGATTTGAACGGACGTAAATCCACAATCAACTCGTGTGCAGCGCGACCTTTTTCACCGGCGTATAAAATTTTGTATTCTTTTTCTAAACGAGCTTTGATGTAATTAGCATTTAAAATCGCATATTTCGTAGCGTCAGTCACGCCTTGTTTGCCTAACATTTTGATATAACCGTAGGAAATTAATAAGATACTCGCGCTCGCCCAAGGTGCTGCCGAGACTGCATGAATACCTTGCGCACCACCGGTTTCAATCAAAACGTGCTTTGGTAAAAACGGAGCCAAACTCTCATTCACACAAATAGGACCCATGCCCGGACCGCCGCCGCCGTGCGGAATCGCAAAGGTTTTATGCAAATTCAAATGACATACATCCGCACCAATAATGCTCGGACTCGTCAAGCCTACTTGCGCATTCATATTCGCACCATCCATATACACCTTGCCGCCGTGCTGGTGAATGAGGTCACAAATTTCTTTAATTTCTGTTTCAAAAACGCCGTGTGTAGATGGATACGTGACCATCAAAGCGGCGAGATGTTCGCTGTGCTTTTCGGCTTTTGCTTTTAAATCGCTCACCATTACATTGCCATTCTCGTCACATTCTACCACAACGACCTGTAAACCAGCCATTACCGCACTCGCCGGATTGGTACCGTGCGCCGAAGATGGAATGAGCGCGATATTGCGATAGCCTTGTCCATTAGCTTCGTGAAAAGCGCGAATCGTGAGCAGCCCCGCGTACTCGCCTTGCGCGCCGGAATTGGGTTGTAAGGAACAAGCCGAAAAGCCCGTAATCTCTGACAAATACGCTTCTAATTCTTTGAAAACTTTTTGATAACCTTGCGCCTGTTCAAGTGGTACAAATGGGTGAATATTAGCAAAAGAATCCCAACTTAATGGAATCAATTCGGACGCGGCATTCAACTTCATCGTGCAAGAACCGAGCGGAATCATGGAGTGCGTAAGCGACAAATCTTTATTCTCCAAGCGCTTAATGTAGCGCATCATTTTGCTTTCGGTATGATAATTATTAAACACCGGATGGGTCAAATATTCACTTTCTCGAATCAGTTTTTCTGCAACTTGATACGTGTCGGGTTCGTTTGTGTCTAATTGAAAATCAACACCATCTGCTTCCGCAAAAATGCGCACGATTTCTTCAACATCTTTCAGATTCGTCGTTTCATCCAAGCTGATTTGCACACAACCTTCTGCGTAGAAAAAGTTTATTTGATGACCCAACGCGAGTTGTCGAACGTGCTTCAAAACCGCTGCATTCACATTTACCGAAAGGGTATCAAAATAATGTTGATTCGATTGAACGTAGCCGAGTTTTTGCAAATTTATATCCAACAATTGGGTCAAAGTATGAATGCGCTCGGCAATCGCTTTGATGCCTTTTGGACCATGATAAACCGCGTACATTCCAGCCATTATTGCCAACAAAGCCTGCGCGGTGCAAATATTAGAGGTTGCTTTTTCGCGGCGGATGTGTTGCTCGCGCGTCTGCAACGCCATGCGTAAAGCGCGTTTGCCATGCTGGTCAACGGATACGCCAATAATTCGACCTGGAATTTGCCGTTTGTACTCGTCTTTTGTTGCAAAATAAGCGGCGTGCGGACCGCCATAACCCAGCGGCACACCGAATCGCTGCGTGTTGCCCACCACTGCATCTGCGCCCCACTCGCCCGGCGGCGTGAGTAGCGCGAGGCTCAACATATCTGCCGCTACCGTCACGTACACTTCCTGCGACTTGCATTTTTCCACAAAAGCGCGATAATCCTCTACTGTACCTTGCTTATTCGGATATTGCAATAAAGCGCCAAACGTTTTTGCCGTTGGTTCAAATTCCTGCCAATTGCCAATAACGATTTTAACACCGCCAAATTCGGCGCGGGTTTGCAGAATATCCAGCGTTTGTGGAAACACATTTTTATCTACAAAAAACGTGTCTGCCTCGTCTTCCGCTTTGCGGATTTTCGCATTTTTCAAACCGTAGAATAAATGCATCGCTTCTGCTGCCGCTGTGCCTTCATCGAGTAAAGATGCGTTCGCAATCGGCAACGCCGTCAAGTCGCTCACCATTGTTTGAAAATTCAACAACGCTTCCAAACGTCCTTGTGCAATCTCCGCCTGATACGGCGTGTACTGCGTGTACCAACCCGGATTGTTGAAAATATTTCTGAGAATCACAGAAGGTGTAATGGTACCATTATAACCCAAGCCGATGTACGAGCGGAATACTTTATTCAAGCTGCCCAAGCGGCGCAATTCGCGGTGGTAGTCGTACTCGGTCATCGCGTCTGGCAGGTTCAGTTCGCGCTCCATGCGGATCCTCGGCGGCACGGTTTCATCAATGAGTTGGTCGAGCGAATCCACGCCGATGTGGTGTAGCATTTCCTGCACTTCGGATTCGTTCGGACCGATATGGCGATTCGAAAATTGGTCAAAAACTGTCACTTTATTCATGTTGAAAAGCCCTTGTCATGGTTAGGAAAAAGAATTTGCAAAAGTATGATTTTTTGATTTGCAAATAACAGCAGAAACGGGCGGGTTGTTGCGAAGAAAATATTAACCGAGTAACTCGCTTTACTGGTTTGGCAAAAAGGTTGGAGTATGCTTAATAATCGGGTTCATCACTTGATGATATTTCAGGGTGTTTACCTGTCATTTCAAAATAATCAGCAAAATTTATTTTGTTGATTTCACCTGTTATTTTAGATATTATGTAAATATTATCAAAAAAATAGCCATCCGGTCTCATAGGGTTTCTATGATAATAATAAGCATCAAATCGCCAATATGCTCCTAAATCTTCTAATTTTTTACCTATTGCATATCCTATGTCTATATTAACGGGCCGAGACAGGATAATTTTTTTTGCTGCTTTAATTTGGCGACATTAAAGAGCGTATAAACGATTGATTTTCAATTATTTTCTA
>CAZJXN010000279.1:0-3638 GCA_964549655.1 uncultured Saprospiraceae bacterium | reverse complement strand
TTTTCAAAGAACTGGGAGGTCATTTTCACCTAACTAAAAGTGTACGGCTGGAAATACACTACCTAAAATTAATTACAACTGATAATGACTTTGACCATTTAAATGAAAATTATCTTCACTTAAAAAAGATTGATTTAAAATCTTATAGAAATTAATTCACAACTAACATATCACTGGTTTACAACTAGTGTCTCCTATCTTTCCAAAAAAACCGCTCACCGCTTTGCCATCCCACAAAAGAAAAATATATTAGCGAGACCAATGATTCGTGATTTGCTAAATCTCCAAGATTTAGTAAATCTCACATTCAGAAACTTTCTAAACCATACCATCATGTCAAACACCCGTCGCCAATTCTTGCGCCAAACGGCTGCTGCGGTTGCCGGTACGACTATCGCCGGAGCACTACCGCTCGAATCCTTCGCACAAACCATCCGCCGCGTCTCCGCCAATGACAAAATCAATTACGGACTCATCGGCTGCAAAGGCATGGGCTGGTCGAACCTGCGCTCGCACCTCATGAACGTCCCCGAAGTGGAGTGCATCGCCCTTGCGGATGTGGACCAAAGCGTACTCGATGAGCGCGCCGGCAACGTAGCCGAACTACGCGGTGGCAAGCGTCCGCAGTTGTTTAAAGACTATCGCAAGATGCTGGAATTGAAGGAGTTGGATGCAGTAATTATCGCTACGCCTGATCACTGGCACTGTCTCGCTTTTTGTGATGCGCTCTCGGCTGGCAAGCATGTGTATTGTGAAAAACCCTTAGCCAATTCTATCGAGGAGTGCAATCTCATGATGAAAGCTGCCAAACGCTACGGTAAAATTGTGCAAATTGGGCAGTGGCAACGCAGTGGCGGACATTATCGCCAAGCGCATGATTATTTAAAAACTGGCAAATTAGGCAACATTCGACTCGTAAAATGTTGGGCGTATCAAGGATGGATGGAACCCGTGTCCGTGAAACCCGATAGCGCGCCTCCGGCTGGTGTGGATTATGATATGTGGCTGGGTCCAGCCAAAAAGCGTCCGTTTAATCCGAATCGTTTTCACTTCAATTTCCGTTGGTTTTGGGATTATGCGGGCGGACTGATGACTGACTGGGGCGTACACGAAATTGATATTGCACTGTTTTTTATGGGAGCGAGCGCGCCTAAATCGGTAATGGCTGGCGGCGGCAAACTGGCTTACCCAGATGACGCTTCTGAAACACCTGATACCTTACAAGCGGTTTTTGAATACGAAAATTTCAATATGTTATGGGAACACGCGACCGGCATTGACGGTGGCAATTACGGCAAAACGGAAGGCATCGCGTTCATCGGAAATAACGGCACGATGGTGGTCAATCGCGGCGGCTGGGAAGTCATTCCTGAAACTGCACGTGACAAAGCGGGCGTATTACAATACAAAATTGAAGATTTACCAAATCAAGGTACATTTGGTGGCGATTACCTTGGTAATCACGTCAAGAATTTCGTACAAGCCATGCAAAAAAATGACGCGTCCATTTTAAATTGCGGCATCGAAACGGGCGCAGTTGCGGCTATCAACGCGCACATGGGCAACGTCGCTTTCAAAACCGGTCGGAAAGTATATTGGGATGCGGCGAAAGGCGAGTTTAAAAATGATGCCCAAGCCAATGCCTTAATAAAAGCAAATTATCAGAACGGATGGAAGTTGCCAGTAGTGTAAAGTTGGGAATGGTGGAATGGTGTAAAATGGTCAGCCGATTGGGATTTGGCTGACCATTTTATAAAATATTTTTAATAAAATTAAAATTTTATGTAAGTGAAAATAATTTTAATAGCATGGTCATTACTGCTTTGTTCCTGTGCAGTACAGCCGCAAAATGATCCGTTCATATTGAATGATAGATTTAAAAGCGTACAATACTCGAATAAAGCAATTGCTCAGCTACAACGCACATTTGTTTTTGATTTTGGGCTACCAAAGCGGCTGAATCTAAGTTTTAATGTGAATATAGAGGAAGGCTTACCCTTAGATACCGTTATTTTAAAAACTGACAACTCAAATACACTGTTAAAAATTAAAAAAATCATTACTACTGAGCAAGAAACTGAAATGAAGCAGTCATTTTATAATAACGCAGCTAATTCAACTTTATCCAACAATCCGACTACTACCTCTATTATTGTCAATCCAGATGGAACACATTCGGTGATGTACACTAGTGGAGGCATTGGAACGGTAGTTAATCCTGATGGAACACATTCCACGGTGCATACAAATGGTAATGTTTCAGTAATCGTTCATCCAAATGGAACACATTCTATAACGCATAATAATGGAAATATTTCAACTATCGTTCATCCAAACGGAACGCATTCTGTACAGTATCATAGCGAGGGTGATTCAAAATTACTACATTTAGTACAACCACAACTTACAGATAACAATAATGTCAATAATTATATCAATCATTCAAGTATTGAGCTGACGCAGTATTGCAAGATAGAAATTGAAGATGAAATGTTAACTAAAATAGCAAAATCTTTCCTTATAAAATTTGAAATAAAACTTTCCAATCAAAATATTTTAATTGATCTTACCAAAAAGCAAGTAAAACAATTAAAGAAATATATTAACGCTATACAGCATTGAATAAAATCACTAAACGTGTCGAAATCTATAAAAAATTTCAGGCTGTCAATTTGTATTATAATCTTATTAAACAGTTCGATTTATGGTACTGCTCAAAGTGCTTATCAATATTTAGATAGTGCATCCGTAGCCTACTGTCGCGGAAATATTCGTCATTCCATAGTTTATCTGGAACAATTTATTAAAAAGTTTCCAGAAAGTGTCTTGATAGACGAGGTGAAATTTAGAGTTGGAGAATTATATCAAGAATTAAGGGATTATAGTAACGCTATTCTGACCTTGAAATCTGTTTTAACATTAAAGGAAAAAAATTCAGAAAAATCATACGAAGATTTTGATGAAGGAATTAAATATCAACCTGATTTTGGTGCTATTATACTTTATTTTGGAGAATATAGATGTCCGGCAATTGTAAAAAGCGAAGGCTTAAAAGCGTTAAAATATAAAGCCTGTGCTGAACTTTATGAAATTTATTTACACAAGCAAGAGTTTGATAGCAGCATCTATTATTTAAATATTGCAAACAGAAACTTTTTTCCTAATACGGGCTGTGGTAATGGCAATGCAATTATAGAAACTCAAATTGCACTTAAATTTGCGGATGTTTATTTACTAAAAGCAGATACGATTGGTGCAATCAAACATTTATTTCCTGTATTCTTTTATCAAGAAGGAAGAATATGTGAAAATGCACGCGATTTATTAGGAGATTTATTAAAAAAATCTTATTCAAAAGAACGACGAAATCAGATATTAGATCAAGCAATATCAAAGGTACGGCTCCTTAAAACGGTACACGATGGAGAAGTGTATTACGAGCCTTATTTCTCGATATTTGACACAGAATTGAACCTTTGGGGTGAAAATAATAGGACAGTAGAAGAATTTCAAAGCTGGCTAAGAACAAATCCTTACCTTCAAAAACTACGATAACCATCAATAACCAAGCCAAGCGTGAAAAATAGACGCTAAAATTCTCTCTTTTTATAATTCTGGAAATTGCAACGATGCCAGTA
>CAZJXN010000278.1:0-3662 GCA_964549655.1 uncultured Saprospiraceae bacterium | reverse complement strand
CGTTTTTTGAAAATTATTGCCATCAACTATCGTACTACCGTACTTCACCTTTTACTTAGTCCCTTGGAGGTGCGGGTATATTTGCTTAGTCGGTAGGCTTTACTTACAAAATTATACCTATAAAAATCCGCCTACAAGCACAATTATGCCTGTAAACGGATAGCCTTTATTCTCAGGTTCAAATATAGAGGAAAGTGGGTTATGATACAAGCTTAGGCAGTATTAATTTTTTAATTTAAATATTTCAAGTATGTAATTTGTAATATCCAGGCGGGCTTCGGCAGCACTTGTTTGGTAGATTTATAAATCCTATCTTTGTAAAGCAGCAAATGGAAGAATTTTATGTATATTTATAAAGACATCATCACGATAGAAGCGGGCAAACGCAGCGGGAAACCCTGCATTCGCGGGTTGCGGATTACAGTGGAAGACATTCTACGTCGGTTGGCTTCGGCGATGACGATAGAGGAGATTTTGGAAGATTTTCCTGATCTGACCCGCGAGGACGTGTTCACAGCATTAGAATTTTCGGCAGAACAGCTCAAGCGAGTACAATACGCGGCGGCATGAAAGTGTTGATAGACCAAAATATTTCTCACCGAATTGTGCCTTATCTGCAAAGCAGTTATCAAGAGGTATTTCATTCGATTTAAGACTTATGATTGATATAATTTCCTTCTAACTTTACTTCCCAATTCAATCAAACCATGCCACATCCCACTCCGCCCATACTCTGGCAACCTTCTGCCTCCTTCATCGCCCATTCCAACCTCACTCCATATTTCCATTGGCTGCAACGCGAAAAGGAATTGTATTTCACGGATTATCAGACACTTTGGGCGTGGTCGGTGGCAGGGCCGGCAGCGTTTTGGGAGTCGGTGTGGCAATATTTTCAAATCAAAAGTTATACGCCTTATACACAAGTATTGTCGGAGGATGCGATGCCGAATACCCAATGGTTTGCGGGTAGTACGCTGAATTATGCGGAGCATATTTTTAAAAGTTATAATGAAAAGCATCCGGCTATTTTATTTCAATCGGAACGGCAGCCGTTGACGGAAATTTCGTGGTTGGAATTGAAAAATCAGGTGGCGGCGTTGAGTGCGTATCTACGGGGCTTGGGTGTGCAGCCGGGCAATCGGGTAGTGGCGTACCTGCCGAATATCCCGGAGGCGACGGTGTCATTTTTGGCGGCGTGTGCGATTGGGGCGGTGTGGTCGAGTTGCTCGCCGGATTTTGGTTCGAATAGTGTGCTGGATCGTTTTCAACAGATTGAGCCGACCATTTTTATTACAACAGATGGCTATCAATATAATGGAAAGCCGTTTGATAAAATAGAAGTGGTAAAAGAATTATGCGATAAATTGCCGACGCTGGAAAAAGTAATTGTGATACCCTATTTAAATGAAGATATTGACATTACATCTATTCCAAAAAGTGTAAGTTGGGCAGCAGCAATTTCGGATACTTCAACAGCATTAATATTTGAAGCCGTTCCTTTCGAGCATCCGATTTGGGTACTCTATTCTTCCGGTACGACGGGTTTGCCCAAGGCAATTACGCATTCGCAGGGAGGGGTTTTGTTGGAACATTATAAATATTTAGCGTTTCATAATGATGTGCATCCTGGGGAGCGGTTTTTTTGGTTTGCGACCACAGGTTGGATGATGTGGAATTTTGTGCAAGCCTCGCTGCTCGTGGGTGCTACGGCAGTTTTGTACGATGGCAGTCCGGCTTATCCGAATCTAAATGTGTTGTGGAAATTTACAGAAGAAGCGAAAATTCATCACTTCGGCACGAGTGCGCCGTATCTGGTGGCTTGTATGAAAGCGGAATTAAATCCAGGTAAAATGTTTACTGTCAGTCACTTGCGTTCCATTGGTTCTACGGGTTCGCCGCTGCCGCCGGAGGCATTTGATTGGGTCTATCAAAATGTAAAGTCAGACGTTTGGCTCTGCTCGATGAGTGGCGGGACGGATGTGTGCACGGCATTTGTAGGTGGCAATCCGATAGAACCGGTGTACGAAGGCGAAATTCAATGTAGGGCGTTGGGCTGTGCGCTCTATGCGTATGATGAAAGTGGCAATGTAATAACGGAGGAAGTAGGGGAGATGGTGGTCACGAAACCGATGCCTTCGATGCCGATTTATTTTTGGAAGGATACGGATAAACAGAAATATTTAGATAGTTATTTTGATATGTATCCAAGTATTTGGCGGCATGGGGATTGGGTGAAAATTACAGAACGCGGCACGCTGGTTATCTATGGTCGCTCGGATGCGACGCTGAATCGGCAGGGTGTACGGATTGGTACGAGTGAGATTTATAGCGCGATGCTACAAGTAGCAGCAATAAAAGATTGTTTAATTGTAAATTTGGAATTGAGTCAGGGACGACATTATATGCCTTTATTTGTATTGCTAAATGAAAATCAAGTCTTGGATAATAATTTAAAACAAAAAATCAATCAAACTTTAAAAAATACCTACTCGCCACGCCATGTGCCGGATGAAATTATTGAAGTAAATGATATTCCTTACACCATCAGCAGAAAGAAAATGGAAGCGCCGGTGAAGAAGATTTTGATGGGTTTTCCGATGGAAAAAGCGGCGAATCAAGATTCGATGCGGAACCCGGAGGCGTTACAGTTTTTTGTGGAATTTGCAGGGAAAGTGGGCAGTGGGCGGTAAGCAGTAGGCAGTAGGTAGTGGGCAGTAGGCAGTTTTCGCTATTACTTACACTTATGGCAGTCCTTATTACATTAATGGGAACGTGGATGATCACGCTATATAGTAGGACGGATTCTCGTGGATTTTTTATCGTAAAAAATATAATTCACAACGTATTTATTACAATGTAACAACAAAAAATATTTGACAAACACTGGTTTGAGTCTCAGACTCGAACCCAATATCCGAGCGTCTCTGACGCGGCGTAGCTCTTTAAATTTTTTTGTTCTACGGTATTCATTAGCATTCGGGAAAATTATCCATGCAGGGGCTACAATTGTCCATTTTATAACGCCTCATTTTGCTGCAACTTTGCATTGTTCTTTTTAACCAAATTAAATTATACAACAATGCAAGCATTTAATGTGCCAACCCGCGAGGAAGTCTCTTCGGAGAACCAAGCAACTTTTGACAATCTGAAAAGCGCTTTGGGCTTTGTACCCAATTTGTACGCCGCGATTGCCCATTCCGAAAATGGATTAAACAAATACTTGGCTTTCCAGCAAGCAAAAACGTCCTTGTCTAATCGGGAAAAAGAAGCCGTCAATCTGGTAGTTAGCGAGGTGAATGGCTGCCGGTACTGCCTGAGCGCGCACACTGTGATTGGTAAAATGAATGGATTTTCGGAGGAAGAAATACTGCGCATTCGCAGCGGTCAAAGTTCCAATGATAAACTAAACGCACTGGTACAATTGGCGAAAGCCATTACAGAAAGCAAAGGAAATTTGGACAATGGTACGCTCCAATCATTTTATGACGCAGGGTATAATAAAGGCAATCTGGTGGATGTGATTTTACAAATCAGTGATAAAATTGCCATGAATTATTTACATAACCTGACACAAATTCCGATTGACTTTCCAATAGCGCTGGAATTGGAGGCTTCTGTAACGGTTTAGTGAATCGCAAAATGTAAAATATTGAATTTTAAAT
>CAZJXN010000277.1:0-3731 GCA_964549655.1 uncultured Saprospiraceae bacterium | reverse complement strand
TTTAATGTATTAATTCTGCCACACCTTTGAGGTGCAGTATAGAAAAAATAATGGGCAATGGTCGAAACGGCAATTGCCCATTGTTTGTTTAAGTAGAATGAATACGAACACCCAACCCGAAGTCTGGCTCCGAGGACCGATTGAAAATGTAACGCCGCTCCTACAGCCCGTCGCACACGCGCTCCTACAAGCCCGCGAGGAAATCAACGCTTTGATAACAGGATTTCCGAACATTTATCTTTGGATTAAACCTGCCGGAATCGCCTCTGCTGGATTTCACTTACAACATCTCACGGGCGTACTCGACCGACTTTTTACGTATGCGAATAATCAATCCCTTTCTCAAGAGCAACTCAATTATTTGCAAGCAGAAGGAACGCCTTCCGAAACGATTACAGCGCAAACATTGGTAGAAAATTTTAACGCGCAAGTGGAACGTGCACTTTTACAATTACAACAAACGGACGCTCAAACTTTATTAGAGCCGCGAAATGTAGGTCGTCAACAACTTCCATCTACCGTGCTGGGCTTGCTTTTTCATGCGGCAGAACACACGCAGCGCCATGTCGGGCAATTATTGGTAACCATAAAATTAGTACCTGAAATTGATGTTGAATAAGTCAACTATCCATTTTTAAATATCTTTTTCAAAGTGCCTTTCGTCTAAAAAACAAAATTTTCTACCAGTTTATAGCTTGTTAACTTGATTTTTTCATCAGAAAAATTTATCTTACCCAAACATTTGACATCCTTTTTGCTACTTCATTTTTTAACCAAACTTCTGAATTATGACCACAATCACCTTTGAAGCATTGAGAGACATCAAGCATCAGCTTCCCAATGGCAGCGTGAAGCGCATCGCTAAAGAGCTGAATCTGGAGGAACAATTAGTCAGAAATTATTTTAGCGCCGGTAGAACCAGTCACGGCGAGATTTCGTCCGACCTCCATTTACACGTCCAGCCCGGTCCCAACGGCGGCGTCGTTCATTTTGAAGATACCACTATCCTTGACCTTGCCAAACAGATAATTGCGGAAAACCGACATCGAAAAGTTCCAAGCGACAATTAAAAGTGAAAAGTGAATGGTGATTTGTGATAGGTTTTACGCCTCACTCATCTCGTTTCACAAGTCACCATTTCACCATTTTACATATAGAGGTAAAACTCACGGGTAAGTGCAATGTACTGCTCTGTCCAGTCATTTCTATCCTCCAATTGAATGATGAGCGTGTCTTGCGTAAGCGGACGTTCGTGGTGTTCAAATTGTAGCAAGAGGCGTTCGACGGGCTTGTCCGCTTTGGGTTTTACCTCGGTTATTTTAGTACAATATAAGTTGTAATCACGCGCTAATTCTTGAAAGCGCAATCCCTCTATAAAAGGCAAAATCACACAAAAACGTCCTTGTTCGCTTAGGAGCGTGCGCGCCGCCGAGAGCAAATCGCCATGTGGCAACTTCACCGTATGCCGCACGCTATTGCGCTCTTGGCTATGCGAAAACGTACCGCCTGAAAAAAACGGTGGATTGCTTACAATCAAATCGTACCTATTTTCATGCGTCTCCACAAAATCTTGGATGGAAATATTAAATGCAGTTAATTGTGCTGCCCAGGGCGCATTTTGCATATTTTCCTGCGCCTGTTCGTAGGCTTCCGCATCAATTTCGACCGCGTGAATAATGGCGTTTTCCGTACGTTGCGCCAACATGATGGCAATGACCCCGCTTCCCGCGCCAATATCCAGCACAATTTGTACTTCGCTCACATCCGCCCAAGCGCCCAAGAGTACGCCATCCGTGCCAACTTTCATCGTACAACGGTCTTGTTGAATGGCAAATTGTTTAAATTGGAAGGGTTTGCGGTCGGTTGTGTTTTCCACGGGTGTAATAGATTTTTATGGAGGGCGAAGATAGGAAAAAATGTTAGTCACTGGTTCAGTTGCAAACCAGCGCCAGCAGTGTATTTTAGTTTCGCGCGCTCGGATTAATTCGCCTACAGCGTGATAGAACACGAATTTTCAACAGAGGTGATCGGGTGCGACGGATGGTGGACGGATTTTTGCACGCAAACGCTCGTAAAATCCGTCCACTATCCGTTGCATCAGTACCGCCAGCAGCGGTATCCGTGTTCCATCTCTACATTCAACGTTTTAAAGGTATTAAGCCTCCCCATTTCAAATCTCACTGTTCCTATATTTTAAAACTTATAACTATACCCGACCCTTGCCACTTGCGTCTCATATAAATCAGAGCTAAGAATGCGGAAACCATCGCTTTTTATATCTTTCTTGATGCGCATGGTATTAAATAAATCACTTACATTAAAAAATAACTCGCCTTTGCCTTTTTGAATGCCTTTTTTGATACCAATATCTATGGAATAACGCGAATCAATCCGTCCTTGTGGTGTAATATCGGGCGCTAAATAAATACCAGTCAACTGAATATCCACCTGCTTTGGCGTATGAAAAATCCCATTGAATTTTGCGTTCCCTGAATAATTTTGCTGTCGGTCTGCGCTAAAAGAAATGCGAACGGGATACGTATTTTCAATACTAAATGAATTGATTACATTTTGATAGCCATTTAGATTAATATTAAAAGAAAACAATTTAGATACTTCTTGATTGAATACCAGTTCAACGCCGGTATTGGAGCCGTCGCCTGCATTTTGTGCAATAGAATTGATAATCGTACTGTTCGGTGGTAGCGTAAAAATACGAGTCAAAATATTGTCTATCAACCGATTATAAATAGCAGAATAAAAGTAGCCACTTTCCCAACTGGTTTTGTAGCCTAATTCAACGGTTTGTGTAAACTGTGGACGCAAGGTAGGATTACCCGTTTTTACGATTTCCGGGTCATCATATTTTGGAAAAATGCGTAAGTCTTGTTCGTCTGGTCGGTCTACGCGCCGATTGTAAAATAGCGATAATTTATTGCGATCATTGATTAAATAAGCCAGTCGAAGATTTGGAAATGGTTGAAAATAATTATATCCATCGCTCTTATATGTATTATGATTTGGCGTTACTTCATAATCTACATTCACATATTCTACCCGAAGTCCGGCTTCTATTTCAAAATATTTACTTTCAAAAATATAATTTCCATATAATGCAGGAATCAATTCTTTATAATTTGCCCAGCCGTCCGCATTTACATCCAATGGAGAATTCAAGCCTGGAAAGAATTGCATATCCGTCGGAATGTAGCGCCGTCGGAACTTTGCACCCGCCTCTACCCTACCCGTTCGCAAGGGTTTTATATAATCTACATTCAAATCGCTTACATGTTGGTCTGCCAATAATTTAAAAGTATCACGTCCGGTGAACGTAGGCATAAAGTTAGTCATCCAATATTGTTCATCTTCCCGCAGAAAGGTGTAACTAAAACTGGCATTTAAGTAATGTCCGAGTTGTTTGAATTTATGTTGGTAAATAGCCGAGCCACTGCCGGTGTAATTAACTTCGTCTTCATAAAATTGCCAAAGCCGCCGCCGTTCTGTAAAATCATTGTTAAAATAAGGCAAATCACCTCGATCAATATGTGCTTCCCGACCATATAATGCAGAAAAGGTAAAGGTGTTATTGTCATTTATCGCCCAATCCACGCCCGCTTTAGCTGTAATCACTAATTGTGTTCTATTTTCTTGATATTGCTGCTGAATAACCGTGCCGTCATCATAGATGCGCCGAATAAAATCGTTTTTATTCACTAATTTTTGAGACAATA
>CAZJXN010000276.1:0-3795 GCA_964549655.1 uncultured Saprospiraceae bacterium | reverse complement strand
GAGGTTGCAACGGTCGAATCCAGTAATAAAAAACAAAAGCCATCCGAGAAAGTGCCAAAAGTCCTTTTTCGAGATACAGAGTTTGTTTTGCTGGCAGATGGACGCGAGCGTTTTCGAGCGGCGTTGATTGCGAGAAATCCGGCTTACGAATTGGCAGATACGGATTATTACTACGAACGGGCTCTGAATTGGAGCGATAACGATAATTGGAAAGTGAATTGGGTAGCGACCGTAGCGAACTGGATAACGGATGATGCCAGTAAAAATAAGTTGGTCAAATCAAAAACAAATTTACAGTATGACACAGGTAGCAAAATACGCGGAGCAGACGCAGAACGTGTCGCTCGTCTTACTGCCCAACTCGCTAACAAATTTGGCGGCAGCTTGTGAAGTAGAAGTTTCTTCTGTTTCAGCAATTGTTGCGGGTATTAATAAATCACTTCGTCGGTCGGACCGGGTTGAGGTCTTGGCTTCTCTGACGGCTGACATTGAGTTTGTAACTCGGATTTATTGCGGTGTGGATTTAAGTACAGATGATGAATTACAGTTGACTTGTGTAGAGTTTATTTTGAAAAATTTTGCTCATCTGGGTATTGGGGAATTGAAAGAGGCTTTCTCCTTAGCTGCGGCTGGCAAGCTGGGCAAGATAGATTTATCAGCTTATTATGGCAAGTTTACGATTCGTAGTTTAGGTGAAGTATTAAAACTGTATGGAATATTCCGCGAAAAGGCAGTGCGTGAACTCCGTAAAGCAGAAGCAGAAGCGGTAGAAATAGCTGCGGCGGCAGAAAAACTGGCGCGCAAATCGGAAATGCTGATGGAACACGCGGAGTGGTGTGCCGACAAGATTGAATATTACATACGGAATGATGCTCCTCGTTATGACTTGATTCCGGTAGTATTGTATGAGTATTTAGAAGGTTTAGAATTGATAATACTTAATCGGGCGGCTAAACTGGAATTGATGGAACGGGCAAAACCTATAGTACGGGCTTCTTTCGGTGGTGACTTGCAGACAGAACCAAATGAGTTCAAGAAGCGAAGTATTCGGGAAATAATTACGCAATTAGATAATGGGATTCTAGCAGATAGATTCGTAGCTCGGCAAAAGGTAGTGGCGCGGCAGCTGGCGGTATTAGATTACATTAATTTTTATAAAACGGAATGTCATGCAACTCCAATTGGAACAAGTTAAACCGCGCAATGAAACGGAGATGATTGGCGTGGTAGTGTCCTTTCTGAATGCGCGTGGCTACCATGTGTGGCGACAACAAAATACCGGACAATTCGACGTGGAGTTAGCAATCAAACGACTATTAGAATTGATAGCAGACCATCGCGGGAAATTGGATGCCGATAAATTGTCAGCGTGTCTGCGTAAGTGCTGGCGCAAAGTGCCTTCGAGTGTGAAAGGAGTGGCGGATGTAATTGGTTGGAAGTTGGATACAGGAAGTTGGATAGCCTGTGAAATCAAAATTGGGCGAGACGTGATTCGGGACGAACAACACGAGTTTTTGACTGGGTTGAAACAAGCTGGTGGCGAAGTGTACGTGGTACGAGATTTTGAACAATTTGTTAGCTCTTGGGAACGACATCATGGATAGCAGATACTTTGCACTTGGCACTTAATGTTGGGTAAATAAAACATATCAATTATTAAAAATTTACACAGATGGCAGCGAGACATGAATTAAAATTTCCAAATCTGATAGAACGGCAACATTTGCGCCCATCGCGGATTCCTGAATTGATAGCTAATCGAAATTGGGTAGCAAAAAGCCTTTTTGAAGAATTAGTAAAAGCTGCTTTTTCCTGCACCGACCACCAGGCTTGGGCATTGATTGTGATTGCTCAAGGCAATGGCTTAGTAGAATCCAAGTACGAAAAGCGGCATGGCTTGCAATATCGTGTTTTGGACACGAATGAGGCTAGCGAACTTCCTACCACTTTTTCTCCTGTGACTGACTATAAAAATTGCGGCGAAGCTGATGAAATGGACGACCCATTTTGAGCGTGGCTTAACATCATAAAATTGCTAACTCAAAATTATAATGTGGAGGCTATTTCTCTTGCCCATAGAGCAAGGCACATTAAAGTGGCTCCATAGTACGATAAAGTATTTTTTCGACGAAATCGCGTCGGCATCGTCGGCTAAAAATTTGAAAATTAAAACTAAAGAATCGTCGCGCCTTTTGTGGGGTATTCGTCGGCTTTCCTTCGGCGGTGTAGACAAAAATTTCAAGATATGGCTAAACAGGTTGGTTTTGGAATGTTGGTGGGGACGATTGGGGATTTGACGTTTTATGAGCGGAATGGGCAGTTTTATGTAAAGCGAAAACCGCATATGAAGGCAGAACGGGTGCGGGAGGCTCCAGAGTTTGTGAGGACGCGGGAAATCAATCAGGAATTCAAGGCGGCGATGGGGCACGGGATGGGAATACGTCGGGCAGTGGGTAAGCTGGTGTATGGGCTATTGAGTGAGGGAAATAGCGGGAAGATGGCAGCGAAGTTGTTGGCTTGTATTCGGTCGAATCCAGTGGGCGGACGTGGAGAGCGCAAGCTGAATTCGGCGACGATGAGTGCATTTTTGAATGGGTTTGATTTTAATAGTAATAGTCCACTCACAGGTAACTTTCCTTCGGTGGATGGAAGCGAAGTGAAGGTAGTATTGAATAGAGTGACTGGGAGACACAAAGTTAAAGTGTCGGCATTTGATGCGGGGATGGATTTGTTGGCGCCGGGGAGTGCAGATAGGTTTTCGTTTGTGGCAGGTGTTGCGGCTTGGGATGCAACGGAGGATACGGTCATGGGGCAGTATTATTCGGGCTGGAAGGGGTGGTGCTGGGAAAGTACGAGGTACAAGGTTGGGAGTACGAATGTACCGAATTTGACCATCAATTTGGCGGGGATGGCGAATGAAAAGCGGACGCTGGTAGTGGTTTTTGGCATTTGGTATTGGAAAAGGGTGGGAAGTAACTATGAGCGGGTGCGGAATGGGAAGTTTGACTGCTTGCGGGTGATTAAGGTATCGGGTATTTAGTATTTGGTACTTGGTATTTGGACGGAGTCCGCTGCCATCCGGCGGGACGCAGCAGCATTGCAAATGGGTCATTTTTTACTCCAAGTCTTTTAGCTTGTCTTGGCTTTGTTTGCTGTGAAAGAAGTCGAGTACCCGTACTTCGTCTTTGGGTTCGAAGATTCTAAAAATGATTTTGTAGGACCATTTTCGGGCATAGCGGTAAGGCGGGTCTTTATCTTCGGTGTCAGGTAATGATAATAAGGGTTGAATTTCAGGCGTTTTCTCCAAGTCTTTTGCCGCTTTAAGTAAGCCACTGCGTACTTTTCGGGCAATATCTGCCGATTCTTTCTCGGTTAGGTATTCTGATATATCTTTGAGCCGCTCGCGTGCCAGTCGGGAGATAATGACTCGATACAGTTTTCCTACCATTGTTCAGCTTCTTGTATCAGTTCTTCAATGGTGAGGTACTCGCCTCGTTCAATTTGAGCTTCACTGGCTTCCAATTCAGCAAGTAGCTGCTGATGTGTAATGGGCTGGTCATCTGGACGGTAGCCAACTATTGCCTCGCTGTGCTGCAAGTAAGTGTTGAACATAGAGTGAACCGCCCGTAGGAAGGTTTCATCTTTAACAGCGTCCAAATATTTATGAATTTCTTTTCTTAAATGGGTAGCACTCATTCGTCAAGTTTTTGATGTAAAGATACCTGTTTTTCGAGCAAAGTTTCAAGTTTAATATCCAAAAGTTATGCTCCAATAGAAAACCCTGTCTTGCTCCCA
>CAZJXN010000275.1:0-3814 GCA_964549655.1 uncultured Saprospiraceae bacterium | reverse complement strand
CCAAACAGAACGGCTTACAAGACTACACGGGCGCGATTGCCGATTATACCAAAGCCATTGAACTCAATCCACAGGATGCCGATGCCTACAACAATCGAGGAATTGCCAAACAGAATGGTTTACAAGACTACACGGGCGCGATTGCCGATTATACCAAAGCCATTGCAATCAATCCACAGTATGCCATTGCCTACAACAATCGAGGAAATGCCAAACAGAACGGCTTACAAGACTACACGGGCGCGATTGCCGATTATACCAAAGCTATTGAACTCAATCCACAGTATGCCGATGCCTACAACAATCGAGGAAATGCCAAACAGAACGGCTTACAAGACTACACGGGCGCGATTGCCGATTATACCAAAGCTATTGAACTCAATCCACAGTATGGTTTAGCTTATAATAATCGAGGCGTCGCTTATCAGGCTTTGGGTAAGGGCGACCTGGCTTGCTGGGATTTTAGAAAAGCGATAGAGCTGGGAGAAAATAACCATGCACCAGACAACTTTAAAAAACACTGTCAAGGCAAGTAGCATCATTTACCTCGACTAAGGGAAGCCCGGAAACCGCAGCTTTCCGCCCGACCCGTGTAAAATGAGAAAAAAGATTGCAAATGAATTGAAAGCACAGTAATTTGTGTTTTTATTAAAACCATATCTTGCTAAGATGGCACAGAAATCCTACACTTTTTCCAAACATTTGCAAACTCGAATAGAAGAACGTAACTTGAAAAAGGAATGGATAGAAGAGACGATTGAAAACCCAGATGTGACCGAAGAAATAGCCACCGATGAAACCCATTTTTTCAAAAAAATATTGGAAGCGGCGAGCCGTCGTCTGAAAGTAGTGTTTAATCCTTTGAGCAGTATCGTCATCACCGCTCATTTTGATAGAAAAAGAACCAAAAACAATTGTCAATGAAAATCACTTACGATAAAGAAGCGGATGCACTGTATATCAAATTAACCGACCAGCCTATCATAGACAGCGAGGAGGTTGAGCCACACGTCGTGGTAGATTATGATGAAAATGACCAAGTAGCGGGTATTGAAATCCTTTATTTTGTGCAAAAACACAGCAGCGAGTTATTTCCAGCGTTTAAAGCGATGGAGGCGGCAGTGTGGCAGAGGGAGTATAAGCAAGTGGGATAAGTTTCATCAAAGTCGTTCATCCCATAATTATCAAAAATCACTTCGTTGCTCACCAACATCATATCTTCTACCAGCGCTTGCGCAAGGAGCATTCTGTCGAATGGGTCGCGGTGGTGGAGCGGCATCGTACTTACCAGCAGGGTATGTTCAAAATGAATGGGTTGGATGCGAAAGTCATGTTCAAGAAAAGATTGCATCAAAGTTGGCAAGGATTTCTTCAAATCTAACTTGCCAATACTCACTTTGATAGCCATTTCCCAAAAAGAAGCAATACTCAAAAATACTTCATTTGTTTCATTCTCAATGGCTTGTCGAGCAGTTTGGCTCAATTGCGGGTCATCTTCGGAAAACCAAATCAGGGCATGGGTATCTAATAATACATTATGCGAATATCGGGTTAAAAATGGTCAAAAACCCCTTCAAATGAATGGAATTAACCCCGACGGGGTGGCATATTTATAAAAAAACCGACAAAATTTACTTTGAACCCCAGCGGGGTGACACTATTTACGTATAATGTGTCACCCCGTCGGGGTTCAAAACCCGTTGATTGTCAATTGTCTATAAATATATCACCCCTTCGGGGTTAACCCGATATTCGCATACATTCATTCCATGTATTCTTTAAAGTCTTCTAAAGGCTCGTTAAAATCTTCGCCCATTACAAAAGTACCTTTTAAGAAACCTGCCTTGCGTTTTTTGGGAGCAGGTTGTTGTGTCTGCACATATCTTTCAAGCAAAAAATCAATGTAATGCTCAATTTCCATTTGCATTTCCGGCGGAAGGCTGTGAATTTTATAGATTAAAGAAGTAGCGGTCATTGTTCAGCGGTTTTATTACAAATCAAAGCATTTTAGCGGAGCAATGCAAGTTTTTTTGAATCTTAATGCTATGCGCTCAATTATCTACTTTATCATGCACCGCTCGCGCTGGACTCCCGTCCGGTGTCACTTCTCTCCTCTTTTCATCTCCCCTTCCAAAATCCCCTTCAAATCCCCAATCGTATTCGCCTCCCCCGCCGGTTTATCCTTGCGCCACCGACTAATCCTCGGAAACCGCAGCGCCACGCCCGATTTATGCCGGCTCGATGCCTGAATCCCTTCAAACGCGATCTCAAACACTTGTACCGGCTCCACACTTCGCACCGGACCAAAACGTTCCAGTGTATTTTTGCGCACCCAGTTGGTAATCTCCCGAAACTCTGCATCCGTCAAGCCTGAATACGCTTTTGTAAAAGGCACCAGCGCATCGCCATCCCACACTGCAAACGTAAAATCGGTGTACAAATTCGCCCGTCGCCCATGCCCGCGCTGCGCATAAATCATCACTGCATCTATCATCAGCGCATCCACTTTCCACTTCCACCAATCACCGCGCCGCCGCCCCGTCCGATACGCCGAACTTTTCCGTTTCAACATCAAACCCTCACTAAACATATCCCGCGAGGTCAACCGAATGGCCGTCAAGTCATCCCACGAATCAAATTTTATTTCTTCCGACAACAACAAAATCCCCGCCGTTGGATACGTCTTCACTAAATTTTCTAACAACGCCCGCCGTTCCACCATTGGTCGCTCGCGTAAGTCTTCGCCCTGCCATTCCAACAAATCATAACAAATCAGCACCACCGGCACTTCGTCCAAGTATTTTTTGGTCACGTTTTTTCGCCCGATGCGCGTTTGCAGCAACTGAAACGGCAACGGTCGCCCATCTTTGAACGGCATAATCTCTCCATCCAGCACCGTCCCATCTGGCAGAAAATTCGCCAACGCAGCATACTCCGGGTACTTATCCGTCACCAATTCCTCGCCCCGCGACCATACAAATACCTGCCCGTCCCGCACAATAATCTGCCCCCGAATCCCATCCCATTTATACTCGGCTTGCCACTCCTCCGTCGCACCCAGCTTTTCCAATTCTTCCTCCAATTGATACGCCAAATAAAACGGATACGGCTTGGAAATGTCATCCCTCGGATTCTCGCCATGCACCAACTGCTCAAACGAAATATCATCCGGCGACCAATTGCCCATCAGCCGATGCGCCAATTTATTTTCCTCCACATTTGAATATTTGGACAACGCCCGCACCATCAGCTTCTGCGACACCCCCACTCGAAAATTCCCCGTAATCAACTTATTAAAAATAAACCGCTCCCCATAATCCATACTCGCCCACGCCGCCCGCACACGCTCCCGCTTCCCCGCTTCATCCAGACTCGGAAACGCCCGAATATAATTTATCCAGTAAGTCAACGACTGTTCATCCTCCGAGTCAGGCATTGGCAACACCAGTGCAATCGTCTCTGCCAAATCCCCCACCACATGATACGACTCCTCAAACAACCACAGCGGCACGCCCGCCATTTCCGCCGCCCACAGCCGCAGCAAAGTCGTATTAATCGTCCGTTTCGGTCGCCGCTCCGCCAGCAGCGCCATTGCCCATAAGCGATCCACCTCTGTCGCTTGCGCAAAGTAGCCTACCAGTGCATCTACCTTCACATTCGTCTTCGTCGTTTGGTCGAGTTGGCTAAACATGTCTGCGAAGTCCTTCATGGTATTGTGTTCAAGTGTTTGTGTGTTCATGTGTTCTTATCGCTCGCAACTTTTACATTTTACATTTCATATTGTGTTCATGTGTTTGTGTGTTCATGTGTTCTT
>CAZJXN010000274.1:0-3838 GCA_964549655.1 uncultured Saprospiraceae bacterium | reverse complement strand
TATTTAATCTAAAAAACAAGCAAGTAAATATCCCCATTTTTAAAGATGATAAAAATAAAGCAGTCTCAATTTCCGTAAGTGATATTATTTGTAATATATCAATAGATAGAATTCCCCTCAAAGGATTTATTAAATGGTGATTTTTTACTTGGTATTAAATAAATATAAAGAGTCACTTCAAAGAACTGTGTCAAGAGGAAAAAAGAGTAAATTAGAGCCTTAAAAATCTTGACGCATGGAAAAGGAATTTAACTATGAAGAATTTGAAAGACAAGCCATTGAGGAGTTGCGTGCTGGAAGAGGAGCGCTAGGTAAAGATGGGGTATTAACGCCGTTGTTGAAGCGGTTTTTAGAAAAAGCATTGCAAGCGGAGTTAGAAGTACATCTGGAGGAAGAAAAAGGGAAGGCAAATCGGCGTAATGGCAAGGGTAGCAAGCGGGTCAGGAGCAGCGTGGGGAGCTTTGATTTGGAGACGCCGCGCGACCGCCAGGGCAGTTTTGAGCCGGAGATTGTGAAGAAACGGGAGGTGTTTTTAGGGGAGGATTTGGAGGAAAAAATCATCCGGTTGTATGCACGGGGGATGAGCTATGAGGACATTCGAGGACATTTGCAGGAGGTGTATGGCTTGGAGATTTCGACGGGTAAATTGAGTCAAATCACGGACAAGATATTGCCAGAGTTGGAAGCCTGGCGGGCTCGCCCCCTGGAATCGCTGTACGTCATCGTCTATCTGGATGCCATCCATTTTAAGGTGCGGGAGAATGGACAAGTACAAACCAAAGCCCTTTACAATGCCATTGGCATCAAAAAAGACGGGCATAAGGAATTACTGGGCTTGTATCTGTCCGGCTCGGAGGGTGCCAAGTTTTGGCTGGGCGTCTTGACGGACTTGCAAAATAGAGGCGTTCAGGACATTTTGATTGCTTGCATTGACAATTTGAGCGGTTTTTCCGAGGCGATTACTTCGCTTTTCCCCCACACCCGCGTTCAATCCTGCTTGGTGCATCAAGTGCGCAACTGCCTCAAATATGTGACGCACGAAGATAGCAAGCCCATTGTCAAGGATTTTCAAGCCATTTATCAAGCCCCCAATTTAGGGGCTGCCGAGGTGGAATTGGAAAAACTCACCCAGCGTTGGAAAGAAAAATACCCAGTGGTCATTCGTTCCTGGCACAATAATTGGGCTAAACTTTCCACTTGTTTTGACTTTCCGGCTGCTATTAGAAAAGCCATTTACACCAACAATCCCATTGAAGCATATCACCGCCAGGTACGCAAACACACCAAAAACAAGGGCGTGTTCCCTTCCGATACGGCTTTGCTCAAACTGGTGTACTTGCTTGCCAACAATATTGCCGTAAAATGGACGATGCCTATTGCTAATTGGAGCTTGGTTATTCAGCAACTGGCCATTATCTTTGAGGAGCGTTTAACCAATCAATTGGAAATTTAAAGCAATCCAATATTTTATATTATATTTTTTTATATAGCACAGTTCTTTTTAGTCTCCCAATATAAATTGTAAAGCCGTATTTTTAACAAAATGGAAGTAATCAAGATATGCCATGAAACCTGCCATTTCGTCCTAAAACTCCCTGCAATCTCCTATCTTCTCCCTACTTTTCTTACTGGCACAAAACTTGCCTTCTATACAATTTGATTTTCAAAATAAAAATCCCTGTCAACTTGACATTATTGATAGGTTACAATATCTTTAACCACCTGAAGTGACGACTGAAAAACAAGATATGTTCGAAGAAATATTCCACCAAAGATTTGAGGATGATGCCGATTTTTTGCCCCTAATTTCCATTGAGGAGGAAGACGAGGCGAAAACCGATGAAGTATTCCCGGAAACCATGCCCGTGCTGGCGCTCAAGAATACCGTGCTGTTTCCTGGCATCGTAATTCCGATTACCGTTGGGCGCGATAAATCTATCAAAGCCATCAACCGTGCGTATGAGCGCGGGCGCGTGATTGCCGTGTTATCGCAGCAAGATAGTAATGTAGAAGAACCTGGAACGGACGATTTATATCGAATCGGCACGGTGGCGCGTATTTTGAAATTGTTGAAAATGCCCGACGGGACGGTGACTGCGATTATTCAAGGGCGGCGGCGATTTACGTTAGTCGAAATGATACGGGAAAATCCGTATATGCAAGGTCGGATTGAATTGTTAGAATACAAAAAAGCATCCGATAAGCTTGAATTTGAGGCGATTGTATCTTCTATTTTGGATTTAGCCAGAGATATTATTGAACTGTCGCCGAATATTCCGCAGGAAGCGATGGTGATGTTGAAAAACATTACGAATCATAGCTTTTTGTTGAATTTTATTTCTTCTAACCTGAGTTCTAAACCGCCGATTAAACAGCAGATTTTAGAATTTAATGACTTGGGCGAGAAAGCCGATTTCATCTTGCGGCAAATGCACAGCGAGTTGCAATTATTGGAGTTGAAAGACCAAATTGACAATAAAGTGCGGGGCGATTTGGAGAAGCAACAGCGCGATTATTTTTTGAATCAGCAACTGAAAACCATTCAGGAAGAATTAGGGCAAAATCCTCAGGATGAGGACATTGAGGTGATGTTGCAACGTGCCAAAAAGAAAAAATGGTCGAAAGAAGTACAGGATGTTTTCAACAAAGAAATGACTAAGCTGCGCCGTATGAACCCGCAAGTGGCGGAGTACGGCATTCAAACGAATTATGTAGAATTGCTGCTCGACCTGCCATGGGAGAGTTATACGAAAGACAATTTCAACCTAAAACGGGTAGCGGAAGTGTTGGACAATGACCATTTTGGTTTGGAAAAAGTAAAGGATCGGATTCTGGAACATCTGGCGGTTTTGAAATTGAAAGGCGACATGAAGGCACCGATTATATGTCTAGTCGGTCCTCCGGGCGTTGGAAAAACCTCGTTGGGAAAATCTATTGCCAAAGCTTTGAAGCGCAAATTTGTCAGAATGTCACTTGGCGGCTTGCATGATGAGTCGGAAATTCGCGGACACCGCAAAACCTACATTGGCGCGATGCCGGGCAGAATTATTCAATCTTTACGCAAATCCGGTGCTGGCAATCCCGTTTTTATTCTGGATGAAATTGATAAAGTGGGGAAAGATTTTCGGGGTGACCCATCGTCGGCATTACTCGAAGTATTAGACCCAGAGCAAAACGCTACATTCCATGATAATTATTTGGAAGTAGAATATGATTTATCGAAGGTTTTATTCATTGCAACTGCCAATTCATTAAATTCTATTCAGCCTGCCCTGCTCGACCGCATGGAAATTATTGATGTGAGTGGCTATTCGATGGAAGAAAAAGTAGAAATTGCTAAACGACATTTAGTTCCGAAACAGCGGAAAGAACACGGTCTGATTCCCAAAAATATTAAACTGCCGGACGCTACGCTCAAGCGAATCGTCCAAGATTACACGCGCGAATCAGGCGTACGCTCGCTCGACCGCCAATTGGCAGGTGTGATGCGTTCCGTTGCTAAAAAAGTGGCGATGGAAGAGACGTATAATCCGACGCTGAAAGCTGAAGATGTTCCCAAAATCCTCGGTCCCACGCGCTTTTCGCGGGATATGTACGAGGAAGAACCTACGCCGGGCGTGGCAGTCGGCTTGGCTTGGACGGAAGTCGGCGGTGAAATCCTGTTTGTAGAATGTAGTCTCAGTAAAGGAAAAGGCAATTTGACACTCACCGGAAATCTCGGCGAAGTGATGAAAGAATCTGCCAGTACGGCGCTCAGTTTGATTCGAGCGAATAATGAAAAGCTAAATATTCCCAGTGAATGTTTTGAAAATTATAATGTCCACTTGCACGTACCGGA
>CAZJXN010000273.1:0-3886 GCA_964549655.1 uncultured Saprospiraceae bacterium | reverse complement strand
TGGAGTACGAGATAGCCAGCTGGTTTTTGTAATCGGTATTATCGGGATCGGCTTTGTAGAGGTCTTTTGTTAACTGATGGTAATCCTCAAAGAAACGCAGGGCTTGCTCCAAATTGCCGAGGTAGGTGTAAGTATCGCCAAGCCGTTTATAAGTAATGGCTATATTGGCTTTGTCTTCCTGCTCTACATAGTGGGCTAATGCTTTTTCAAAATGCGTTTGGGCAGCTTGCAGGTCACCGATGGTGGTATAAATATCTCCTTTTTTAAGCCATATATCTGCTAGTTGGCTATCTTCTTCCAAGGCTTCCCAGTCCTCCAGCGTATGTAGAGCCGATTCATAGTTTCCAAGCTCCTCTTGTATTGCTGCTATTTGAGGGAGGAGGGTACGTCGGTAAGCGATTTCTTTTTCTGGTGTATGCTGGAGCTGTATTTGCAGGCGTTGTAGCTCGGTTTGCTTTTTCTCCAACTCACTCAACGCCAATGGAATGTTGGCATCGGTTTGTTTGGCAGCAGGAATATCTGCTTGGGTTGTTTGAATCAACTCCATTTTTAAATCCAACATAAAGGAACGAAATGACCACAAATCGGGCATTTTTTCCATGATGGTTTTTACATAGAGTTCGTCGGTCGCAGCAGGTAATAATACAAACAATGCAATAGGGTATTTCGCCAGCTTGTCGCGGCGCAGGTTTAGTCCGGCTGTAATGTGTCGGCGGCGTTCATTGTTGGCTTCCATTTCTGGGGTTTCCTGCCTCTGGCTGTCTTTTTCTTCTTTCAGTACCTCATTAAAATTGTCAATCAGGAAGAAGCCTTTTTCCAAAGCGAAGTATTCGCCGGTAATTTCCTGGTAGGTTGCTTTTTGCGCATTGACTTTTTTTAAGGGGCGGTTGGGAAAACGTTCCTGCAAGTCCTTTTCTAACTGTTGCACGAAGGAGTAATGATTGTAGCAGACAATCACAAAACGGAAGGCGGCGGTTCGGAGGAGCTTGAACAGCGGCGTGGTTTCAGTTATATAATTATCCGACATATTGTTGGTACAAAGGCGATGCTTCTACAATAGGGTTTACGCGTTTGTAGGTGCCGTCATTGTATTCCAATACGATAAGCTTTTCCAGCAAATCCTGCCACCCATCGTCAAAAGGAATGTATCTGCCTGCATCATTTGCCTCCTTTAATACTTTTAATTTTTCCAAATCAGCGGCTGAAATGTATTGAGAAGTTTCGGCAGCCAGTTTTTTGATGCCCGTATCAAGATCACGAATGGTTATTTGATTTATGTCTTCGTCGGCATACATATTGGCATATTCCAAAACCCGCAGCAGTTCTCGGGGTGATCCGCCACCAAATAAGATTGCTTTTCTGACGGTATCAGGACTGTCAAAAAGGCTTTGATCTATTCTTCTATAAGTAAATTCCTGAAAGCGTTCGATTGCTTTTTCCACCAGCGTGCCATTCTTTTCTCTGATTTTTACAAAAGGAAAAGAAACAACCGTACTAAAAGACTTTAATCGCTGGGTTTGTGGCATTAATTCAATCGGAAGCGTAAAAATGGTATGTGCTTTTATTTGTCTGATTCGATTGGTTTCTTCCAAGATAATCTTCTTGCGAATATCAGTGGTAGCGGTTTTTTCTAAGCCATCTACTATAAATAAAATTTCTTGGGCAATATTATCATTGCGCAACACTATATTGATGTATTCGACAAATTCATTGAATTTTCTGGCAAAGGTGGTAAAGTTGTTTTTAAAAGCAGTTCTGATCTTATCGGCATTTTCTTTGCTACCGGCGAGGTTCGCTTTCAGTTTAGCAGCAATACCTAAAAAGCTAAGTAAGGAAGGTGTTTTGGCTTCAATTTCTACCTCAAAACCGCCTTCTTTTTTAATGACTTTATTGACTTCTTCCACGCGTTCACTAAACCAGTCTTGGAGTGATCCGATCACTTCTTTGTCAAAAGACAAATCCACTTTCTTTAACTCCTCAAAAAGTCGCTCCAATTGAAAGATAAGGATGTCCATATATTCCATATCATTCAAATCAAGTCCATCATCTAGATTGCAGGTTATACAAAAAAAACAATCTTTATTGTGCAGTTTCTTAGCAATTTTAGCCAATTCAGAAGTCTTTCCTGATCCACGCATACCTGCTAAAAAAAGCGTGATTTTGTTTCCAAGATTAGCTTCTCTATTAAAAACAAAAGTACGAGGATTAACATTGAGGGTTTTGTATATCATTCTATCCTCGAAATCGCCCCTCACATCAGAAAAATCTGTATAAAATTCGTGGTCAGGTGTGACCGCCACATCAAATCTGACGGCATTATCCACTTCAATCAGCGTTTTTGCCTTTTTATATGAAATCAAATCAGCGCTCATAAAGAAAATGTAGTTTGTAGGAAATTCTGCAAATATACTTTTTTTAAACCTTACTTTGAAAGAGTTCTAAAATCATTAGCATTACCTTAAACAGCCCGATTACGGTAAAAAGTTTACGGTTAAATATAAAGGTTTCTTACCAAACAATCCCTATTTTAAGCAACCAGTCCATTGGTCTGCGCATATTGCAAGAGCCTGATCGCTCTTTATGTAGCAATTCGCTCAGGCGACTTTGTAATTGTACGATATCATTTTGCAAATGAGGCGGCAGGTTTTCTTTCAAGGCGACGAGTGCTTCCGGCAGGCGGGCTTCGGCGATGAGTTGTTGGATATGACTGGTGGTCATGGTTTCATTTTATGATAATGGATAATTTCAAAGGTACTATTTTTTTGATATTCGCGACAGCAGACAAAATAATTATAGGCAATGTTTAATTAAAACAGTGGCTCTATTCTTGTTTCAAGTTGCTGTGTAAAAATTTGGCTAAAGCCGAGTAAGGTTTTGCTTTTAACCCCGCCATAAATGGCGGGGCAACTGGTAAAACGTTGACAATTAGTTGCCCCGCGCTTTAGCGCGGGGATAAAATAGTAGACCACTTCTGGGCTTTAGCCAAATCCTAAAAAGCAACTTGAAATCATAATTGAGCCAAAACAATTATAGTCTTTTCAGGATTTCTATATGCAAATAAATAAGATGGAACGCTTCTCCACCCTCGAATCTTTCTCCGACCAATGCTGGCGCTTATTGTTGAATGGCAGTTTGAAAAAAAACGACCCGCTGCGTACGCCTGTAATCGGTACTTCTTTTGAAAACATGGCACATTTGCGCACCGTCGTTTTGCGAAAAGTAGATATTATCCAACGAACATTAATGTTTCAAACCGATATTCGTTCCGCTAAAATTCAGCATTTGAATCTCCATCCGCAGTTGACTTGTCTATTCTATCATCCGAAAAAACAGCTTCAAATTATAACGGAAGGCACGGTTCAGTTACATCATCAAGATGAGTTGGCAAAAATGTATTGGGAACGAATTCCGATTCAAGGTCGAAAAACCTATGCGGCTTTACAAGCGCCCGGAACGCCGGTGGATACTGCAACGGATGGCTTGCCTGATTTTTGGAAGGATGAAATGGATTTGAGTAAAACAGACTATGCGTTTGCGAATTTTGTGGTTGTCGTTTGTCAAGTTGAAAAAATGGAGGGCTTATTATTACATTCGGACGGGCATCAGCGAGCGGCGTTCGCGTGGACGGATGATAATTGGAAAAGCAGATGGTTGATTCCTTGAAAACTTTTACATTTATCATTTATCGTTTTACATTTTGATTTTTTCAAAGCAGATTTTCTAAATCGCCCAAATCTTTTTGCTTAGTAATTCGATAAACGCTGTGAAGTCTGGATTGAGCTGCATCGGGATGGTATTATTGACGGTAAAATTCGATGGCTTCTAAGCGTTGAATGGGCGTTTGTTGAAGTCAATAGACATAACCTTTTGGTTTCTCATTTAATTT
>CAZJXN010000272.1:0-3913 GCA_964549655.1 uncultured Saprospiraceae bacterium | reverse complement strand
TAATAGGGTAAAAATGCGCTTTTTGCAAATACAAATGGTCTTTCTGAAACAAAGCGAAAGGAATTCCGTAATTTTGCGGTGATGGGTACAAACTTTTTCCCCTTGAAGAAATTAGTAAAATCCTTTTTGCTATTGTTGAGTCTTTTCTATAATTGCACGTTTGCACAAGCGCAGCAAGGGAATAATCCATTTGAAATCACGCCTCGCTTGAGGACTATTGCTATCACAAATACAGATAGTGCATCGACGGTCAGCACCGGCAATCCTTTTGAAATCGTAGTGCCGCAAGCTGGAGAATCTATTGAACAAGTAGCCATTGCCAAACCTATCAAGCCTAAGCGCACGATTAGTGAAGCCGGAGCTTATCGGCGGTTCCTGTTCATTTCTATCATGTCTACATTGCTTTTACTGACGCTGTTGATGACTTTTTTTCGCGCTTTTTACCAAAAATCGTACAGTGCTTTTGGTAGTGATAATATGTTTAATCAGGTCTTTCGAGAGCGAGAAAGTGTGGGACTCTTGCCGTTTTTGTTCTTGTACGTTTTATTTTTCTTTAATGCCGGATTGTTTATCTACCTCTTATTGCACCATTATAAAATCAGTCTGACAGCAGGGCATTTAATGGGTTGGCTTTATTGTACCGCAGCAGTGGCGGTAGCGTTTACGATTAAACATTTTATACTTTCGTTTATGGGCGCGACGTTTCCTATTGAAAAAGAAGTGCGACTGTACAATTTTTTAATTATTATCTTCAGTATTATTGTAGGACTTCTATTGGCGCCTGTGAATGTACTGTTAGCTTATGGACCAGAAAACATAACTCAATATCTACTCTATCTCACGTTGGGAACTTTGGGCATCGCTTACTTGTTTCGCTACCTGCGAGGGCTGATCATTGCGAATCGTTTTGTGGCATCTCACAAGTTTCACTTTTTGTTGTATATTTGCACCGTCGAAATCGCACCTGTCCTTTTTTTGGTAAAACTTATCCTAAACCAAATATAATTATAGATGGGTATTGAAAATAAAAACACTTATTTGATGATGGCAGTAAACGGAAAAGTGCAGATGGAAGCCTTGAAGAAGGTAAAAACCATCTTAGTTACACAGCCGAAACCGGAACGTTCTCCTTACTACGACTTAGAAAAGAAATATGAATTACAGATAGACTGGCGTCCTTTCATACACGTAGAACCCATAGCGGCACAGGCTTTTCGCAAACAACGCATTTACCCAGAGCAATATGCGGCGGTTATTTTGACGAGCAAAAACGCGGTGGATCATTTCTTCCGCCTATGTGAGGAAATGCGCATCAAAATGCCGCAGGAAACGAAGTATTTCTGCCTCACCGAGCAAATCGCCAACTACCTGCAAAAGTTCATCATCTACCGCAAACGCAAAGTTTTCTCTGGTACCAAATCTATTGAAGACTTAGGTTCGGCATTGAAAAAACACAAGACGGAGAAATTCTTGCTGCCTTGCTCCAATCTGGGTGCAAAAGATGTCACTTCTTATTTGGAAGCACATAATTACGCTTATCAGGATGCAATGATGTATCAAACGGTCAGTTCTGATTTGAGCGACCTGAGTGATGTCACTTATGATGTATTGGTGTTTTTTAGTCCGCTGGATCTCAAGTCTTTATACGATAATTTTCCAGATTTTAAACAAAATGACACCCGCATCGCTATTTTTGGCAATAGCACTGGAAAGGAAGTGGAAGAGCGCGGCTTGACTATCAACATTAAAGCACCAATACCGGATGCACCCAGTATGCCAATGGCATTAGAAAAATATTTACAAGTATCGAATAAGGAATCTTAAACTTTCTTGTTTTTGTTCTGTAAAAAAACCTGATGGCTTGGCTGTCGGGTTTTTTTGTTGGTAAATTGAAAAAGGAGCGACAAATAGTTAGGATAGCAGTTTTTGAACTAATATTACCAAATTTGAAACTGACCCTATTTTTGCAGTGCTTCTGGCATCGTAGGTTTAAAGTTTATAATCATCTACACCCTAGGTTTTTGAGTAAAATTTGAAAATTCTACGATGGGCTAATTTTTTTTTAATTTCTTTCTACAATCATTTCAGTATTAAAATTTGAAATGTGCAAAAAAAAGATTATTTTCTGTAACTACATTGAATTTTCCGAAAAATAAAATAAGGTATTCTATATGGCATTGTTCCATAAGCCACTGATAACCAAGTCCTACACTTGCATAGGCGTAATTTTTGTACTAAATTCGTTCTTGTCATTCTTACACAAAGTGATGTCTTTACCTGCAATTTAAAAATTCCTTTCCTGATTCTTCGGAATCAAACAGCCTGCTTTTAGAAGGTTTCATGCCTTTTAAATGCCATCGCTTTAAGTGATGGACTTTAACTGTATAAAATTTTATCACAACTTTAAGTCTAGAGCGTATTATGAAAGAGATGATTACAAACAAACCATTAGCATCTGTTATTTTCTTCCTTTTATTGGCGTTAAGCGTCGTTGCGGCATTGTATCCAGTATCGCATCCTGAATTGGCGAAAGACGCAGTGCTGAATACCGGCGACATAGCTTGGATGCTGGTGGCATCGGCTTTGGTGTTACTCATGACGCCGGGATTGTCTTTTTTCTATGGTGGCATGGTGCATCCAAAAAACATTATTTCTACGATGCTGCAAAGCTTTGTGGCACTTGGCTTCATCAGCTTGCTGTGGTATGTGGTTGGCTTTAGCTTGGCCTTTGGCGATAGCATCGGCGGTTTTATCGGCAATCCGATGTCGCACCTTTTCTTCAACAATGTGGGCATTGCACCGCACTCGAAGGTAGCGACGGGCATTCCTTTTATGTTGTTTGCCTTGTTCCAGTTGAAGTTTGCCATTATCACCCCAGCACTCATCACAGGTTCTTTTGCAGAACGTGTCAAGTTTTGGGGCTACATCATTTTTATGTGTCTGTGGAGCCTACTCATCTATTGTCCATTGGCACACTGGACGTGGCATCCGGACGGATTCCTATTTAAATTAGGTGTATTGGACTTTGCAGGTGGTACCGTGGTACACATAGCAGCAGGTACGGCAGCGTTGGTGGGCGCGATGGTATTGGGCCGTCGGAAATCACACAGAGATGGAGAGTCATTCACACCCGTGAATACGCCTTATGTGTTGCTCGGAACAGGTTTGCTTTGGTTTGGTTGGTTTGGCTTCAATGCCGGTTCTGCTTTGGCAGCAAATGGACAAGCGATAAATGCGTTTATGAATACAATGATTGCATCAGCAGTAGCTATGATTGCATGGATGCTGGTGGATGTCGTGCGCGGTCGCAAGCCAAGTGCGCTGGGAGCCAGCATTGGTACGGTAGTTGGCTTGGTAGCGATTACGCCTGCGGCTGGTTATGTGGCAATCGGGCCGAGTATTTTTATTGGAGTAGCGGCGTCTGTAATTTGTAACTATGCAGTGGTGCGCAAATCTCGTACCTCCCTCGATGACACGTTGGATGTGTTCCCTTGTCACGGTATTGGCGGTATTGTGGGGATGTTGCTCACGGCAGTATTCGCACTCAATGGCGGCGTACTGGCCACTGGAAAAATTGATTTGCTAATTACGCATTTGATAGGACTGGGTATTGTACTGGCTTACACCTTCGTAGGTTCGTGGGTATTGTTCAAATTGACTGAACTCATCACGCCACTACGCGTAACGGATGTGCAGGAAGCGCAAGGACTTGACTTGAGCCAGCATGATGAAACCGTAGGTTACAAAGATGAAGATGAAGTGCCGTCCACACGAGGTTTGGCAGCTGCGTTGAGCTAAAACGGAGGATGAGCGGATAGGAAGATGGGAAAATAGAAGAATAGAATGTCGGAACCCGCTTTGTGCGGGTTCCAACATTTTATTTTTGTAATAATTAATACCGTGTAAAGTAAGT
>CAZJXN010000271.1:0-3923 GCA_964549655.1 uncultured Saprospiraceae bacterium | reverse complement strand
TTACTGAAAGTGAGTGTCAACAACAACTTGAAGCCGTCCGTAAATTACATCCAAAAGCCCGTCATCACTGCTACGCCTATCGCTTAGGATTAGATAAAAATAATTACCGCGCCAATGACGACGGCGAACCCAGCGGCACCGCAGGTCGCCCGATGCTGGGTCAGATTGATAGTTTTGAATTGACCAATGTAATAATTATAGTCGTTCGTTATTTTGGTGGCACGTTGTTGGGTACGTCTGGTTTAATAAATGCTTATAAAAGTAGCGCAGCAGATGCTTTAGTAAAAGCGAATATCATAGAACGAATCGTAGAAGAGGTGTACCAATTAAAATTTGATTATGCTTTAATGAGCAATGTAATGAATGCCGTAAAGAAATTAAATTTGGTAATCATACAACAACATTTTGAAAATGAGGCAGTTATAGAAATAGCGATTCGCCAGAGTGAAGTTTCAAACACGCTTTTACAATTGAAGGCGTTAATTGGTAACTTGCGTGTGGAGGAAGTGAATGGGGAGACAAAAATTGAGGGACTGGAGATAGAAATGGTGGGGACGAGGTAGAGAGCGAAAGCTGTAAGGAGAGACTTCCCAGAGATGCCATACTTATAAACATTATCCCGCTCTACGTCAAAAATTTCGTAGAGATGGTGTTCGGCATCATTTTCGTGAGAGTTGGCGTGGGGCTTCATAATAGATTAGAAAATCGGTCTTTAAGTGGTGTAATACCTTTCCAGCCGTCGGGATTACTAAAGGTTTCATACCAAATTGCTGGGAAATAACTATAATCATCCCGCCTGGTTTTTAATTTCCAAGCCATTCTTGGTAAATACAGCAGAGATTCAAACGTAAATTCTTTCGGCATTTTGGTTGCGTCATTCAGCACTGTTTCATAAAAATTTTTACCATTTGCCACCACACAACACCACGCGTATAAGAAGCTATCTACCGAAAAGTGCTTGTCTTCATTCGGAGCGTGCCGATTACTACCCAATTCCTGTGCAAATCGTTCTCCATCTAACGCATATAATTTTTCATTTAAAATATCGTGAAAGCGATGAATATCTTCTTCTGAAAATTGACTCAATGCCTCTATAGCAGGTGCTATAATCGCCTCACTATCAAGCATTCGCCAATTAAATAACTCCATAATTGCCCAAAACTGCGCCTCGTCCATACCGCCTGTGTGCAAACCGGTTTCCGCCTCTACGCGTAAGGTAGCATCAGGGTATTTTGTTTGTAAGTCTTGTAGCTCGGCTGGGGAGAGGTTTCGGATGGGAAGTTGGAGTAGGGTGGTCATTGTTTAAAATAATTTTTTTAACAAAGATAGCGATTCTCTTCCATTCTTTATTTCCAAATAAGTAGAAATACGAGTTCTTTCACAGAATTTCGCTATGTCTCAGCAAAACTTGAAATAAGTTTAATATGGAGTAGCATCAATAGCTTCCCATCCACAAGTTGTTGCACCTCTGGGAGGCTTAATCTTAAGTTCAAATCCTTTTGTATCACTCCGTAAAAAATAGTCGTATAATATGTATCTTTCAGAACCCAAAAATGTTTTTGTATCTGTATAAAACCTTACTTCTATTTTTACATCCTTGAATTTTGCAACTGTTGCATTATTAGTCACCGTTCCTTCAATTTTAATTTTTTTACCAAATACAGCTTCTCGGTAGGTGCCAGTTGCATTTAAAAATCTGGCTGGATTTGTTTGCTCTTGTTCTTCAACAGAAATCACTTTTTGTTCATAAGACTGATTTGATGAAGTTGATGAAGCAGAGTAATTCTTACTACTATATAAATATGTCCCAATTGCTGCAATAGCTAATAATAATGCTAAAACCTTCCATAATCCACTTGTCTGCTTCTTAGAATGTTGGATATGATTAACTGATTTGTATTCCGACGAATGTGAGTTTTTTACATCTGATTCCGGCTTTATAAGTGGAGGCTTTACTTCTTCTTTTTTTATAATTGGGGGTGATGTATTAATTAAAATATTTTGTAACTCTTCAATTGATGCTGCTTCTTGCCAGTCTTCCAATCCATTAAACCATACCATATCAATTCGTTTCAGCTTCATTTCTGATAGTTCTTCAATTGAAAATGGACTGATTTCTTTATTACCGTCGTGTAAAAAGTATTTTTTAGTCATTTTATTTTTCAATTTCTTATGAAGTTAATTTCATTAGTGCCCAAATTAAAGTGTTATTCGCGGATATATTATCTCTAAATTGTAAGTTAATTACATCAAGGGTTTGTTGCCAAATTTCCGGAGAAGCATCTTTACTAGGAATACAAATGTAAAACTCTGCTCCGTTTGTAATGTCAGTTCTTTTATAAATCATCATAACAGCACAGGGAGTTGACTTTCCTATCCTGAATAATCCTTTAAAAGTTATCATTCTTCTTTCATCACCATAATTAAGCCCGAGTTTCCAAGTTCAGTCAATATGTATCCCTTCTTCATATCTAAACCGCTCTCTACTTGAATTTTATATCCTTTTGTAATGTAGTTATATTCTTCTTGGGTAGTTGATTGAGAGAAAGAATTTTCGCATAAGACTAAGATAATAATAGTAGCAGTAAGAATATTTTTTAATAATTTGTAATTCATAAAAATTAGTTTTGATTTCATAAATACTGTAATGTTATTAACTTCGAGGGGCTATCAATCCATAATACACAGGTCACCCAAAATTGTTACATTTTAACTTGAGAATTTAAAAATTATCCAATCACCTCCCTCACCACCTCCCCACTTACATCCGTCAGCCGAAACGGTCTTCCCTGAAAGTGATACGTCAATTTCTCGTGGTCGAAGCCCAGTTGGTTGAGAATGGTGGCTTGCACATCATAAGTCGAGACTTTGCCGCTGACGGTAGTGTAGCCGATTTCGTCGGTTTCGCCGTGGGTGAAGCCTTTTTTGATGCCGCCGCCCGCCATCCAGATGGTGAAGGCTTCGGTGTGGTGGTCGCGCCCTTTGAAGGGATTGGGCTTGTTTTCGCGGTTTTCCATCATGGGCGTTCTGCCAAATTCGCCGCCCCAAATTACCAGCGTTTCGTCGAGCAAGCCGCGTTGTTTTAAATCTAATAATAAGGCAGTCACCCCTTTATCACTTTGGCGGCATTTATTTACTAAACCTACATCAATGGATAAATTTTCGGCAGTACCATGCGTATCCCAGCCCCAATCAAAGAGTTGCACGAAGCGGACGCCTTTTTCTACGAGCTTGCGCGCGAGCAGGCAGTTATTAGCAAAACTCGCCTTGCCGCCCGGCGTGGAGCCGTACATTTCGTGGATGGAGGCGGGTTCGGTTTTCAGGTCCATCACTTCCGGAACGGAGAGTTGCATTTTGAACGCCATTTCATACTGCGCGATGCGACTCACGGTTTCGGGGTCTTGCACTTGCTCGTGTTGTAGGCGGTTGATTTCGTTGATCGCGTCAATGGAGGCACGGCGCAGGTCGCGGCTCATGCCTTTCGGGTCGTTGAGGAACAAAATCGGGTCGCCTTCCGAGCGGCATTGCACCCCTTGAAAAACCGAAGGCAGGAAGCCGCTTCCCCACACCGATTTGCCTGCATCGGGGTCTTTTCCACCGGAAGTCAATACCACAAAACCCGGTAAATTGGCATTTTCTGAACCCAATCCATACGTGACCCACGAACCCAGCGAAGGTCGCCCCAAACGTGCAGAGCCAGAGTGCATGAGCAATTGCGCGGGCGCGTGATTAAATTGGTCAGTCGTCACGCCCTTCAAAAAAGTAATATCATCTACAACCGTCTGTAAATGAGGTAAATAATTGGAAACCCAAGCGCGACTCTCCCCGTGCTGACTAAAAACCGCTTGCGGTCCCAGCATCTTCGGTACACCGCGAATAAAGGCGAATTTCTTTCCTTCTAAAAACGATTGCGGACAATCTTG
>CAZJXN010000270.1:0-3925 GCA_964549655.1 uncultured Saprospiraceae bacterium | reverse complement strand
TGAATCAATGCGCTGCCGCCGTTTCGTTTTTTGACCGCGCGGATACTTTTTTTAAAACCTACGTTCAAAATGACTTGGTTGACTACGCACTTCTTCAGCAAAATGATGTTGATTTGCAACAATTAATCCAAGAAATTGCTCAAACCGACCTCCGCCAACTGGATGCAAATACCAAAAAAGCTTTTTACATAAATGCTTATAATCTGTTGGTCGTGCAGGGCGTGTTAAAAAACTACCCCATTGCGTCCGTTTTAAAGACCCCTAATTTTTTTGATGTGAAACAATACACCGTCGGCGGAAAGCAGCTTTCGCTCAATGAATTAGAGAAAGAATGGCTGCTGGCGGTTTACAAAGACCCGCGCCTGCATTTCGTCCTCGTGTGCGGCGCGATTGGATGCCCACCCATCACCAATTTTGCCTACCGCCCAGCGCAACTGGACGCGCAACTGGAACAACAAACTCAACAGGCGTTGAACGATTCAACTTTTATCCGCATCAACGAAGCGACTCATGCAGTAGTGATTTCGCAAATTTTTGAATGGTATGGTGCTGATTTTGGCGGTAGCCATGAAAAAATCTTGCAATTCATCAATCGCTATCGAACTGCCCCAATTCCAATGGATTATAAAGTAACGTTTTATGAATATGACTGGTCGTTGAACGAAACGAAGCCAACTTTGCCAGTGGATGTGCAAAAATCGAATAATAACTATCGCTACGTGGTTTCTTCCGTCATTCCGAAAGGCAGTACCGAAACCAAAATATTTAATAACCTTTATACCCAAACAACCGGCAACCGAAACGGCGACCGGACGGAACGCGCCAATTTTTTTACCACTTTTATCTCGTCGCTCTATGGATTGAGCAATCGTCTAAATGTCGGACTGGAACTGCGCTATCGGCAGGCTACTTACGACCCGCTACCGGCTTCGCCGCTCGAGGTATTTCGATTTGAGCAGTCGTCCACATCGCGCTTCGGCGTGACCACAATTGGTCCGAAAATCCGGTATGCACCTTCCGATAAATTACCCAATTTTTCCATACAGAGTGCCTTTTGGCTTCCATTGCGCAACGACTGGGAAGGCTCCGATAACCGCCCGTACCTTGACTGGAACAATCCCACTTGGTGGACCCAGTTTTTCAACGATTTTTCGATTGGCGAACGTTTCGCTCTTTTTGCGGAAATAGATGCCTTGTGGGAAGACATCGGTAACCGTGACCAAGGAGCACTCAATCGGTTTTCTACGCCGGTGACGCTTATTGGCAGCTATTTTCCCACGCCGAAAACAACCCTGTATCTATTGACAAATTACTCGCCTTACTGGTCGCCGGAGCGCAGTTATTTCTGGCAGGCGGGCGTGGGGACAAAGTATCAGTTTACACCCAAATTTGAAGTAGAAGCCCTATACACCTATTTTACCAATGAATTTCTGTCCGATACCAACGGACGAGCTTCTACGTTCAACGTAGGTATCCGTTTCAATCGGTAAGATTTTAGTAGCGCGAAAAGCCAGTGAATATGCGTATTTTATTTATTCTGTCGCTTCTGTTGCCTAATTTGCTGGTGTTAGCGCAGACCAAGCAAGATTTGCACATCACGCGCATACAGTTGGAAGGGTTAAAACGCACGAAGCAAAGTTATGCCGAACGTTTTCTACAATCAGCAGTCGGCGACTCATTAGATATGGCACAACTGCGCAAAGACGCACAGCAACTGCGCAATCTCGCGGCTTTTGCCAACGCCGATTTCAAACTTGATACTACGCCCGAAGGCATAGGAGTAAGGTTTCAACTGACGGAAAATTTAACACTATTCCCAATTGTCAACTTTGGTGGGATTAAAGGTAATTTTTGGTATCAACTGGGTCTTACCGATGCCAATTGGCTAGGGCGTGGTATGCAGTTCACCACTTACTACCAGAATAACAACGGACACAACAATTTCCATTTTTATTATCGCATTCCATATCTTGGGGGAAGCCGCTGGGGTATTTCGGCGAATCTATTTCGCTGGGCATCTACCGAGCCGTTTCAATTCCCGGAAGGGACAGCGATATATGACTTTGAAAATTATGGCATTGGTAGTACAGGTATGTACGAATTTCAACTCAACCATTCACTGGAGGTAGGCGGGCTGTTTTTTGTCGAACGGCATCGTTTGCAGAGTGGGCAATCCTTCCCGAGCGCACCCACGCAACTGGAGCAGCCCAAAGTGCTTTTCAAAATCATTCATCGCTTCAATCGAGTAAATAACCATTTTTTTTACCGCGCTGGTTTTGACAACATCACGCGCTACGAGACGGTATATGCTCTGCACGACCGAAGCTGGTTTCGTCAGTTGGTGAGCGACACCCATTTTTACAAACGTTATGGCAAGCGAGGCAACCTCGCGCTACGGCTACGGCTTGGCATTTCTACTAATAACAACTCGCCTTTCGCGCCTTTTATCTTAGACAGTCAATTTAATATTCGCGGCTCTGGTAATCGGGTAGATCGGGGTACTGCCACCATCACCCTCAATACGGAGTATCGTCAAACCGTTTTTGAATCCAATCTTTTCGCTGCACAGCTGGTGGGTTTCTCGGACTTGGGTACTTGGCGACAGCCCGGTGGTACGCTCGATGACCTCGTAAAGGCAGCTAATTTTCGGCATTTTGCGGGCGGCGGCATCCGGCTCATTTACAAAAAAGCGTGGAATGCTATTCTTCGTGCCGATTATGGTATTGATGTTTACAATCCACAGCAAGGCGGACTGGTGCTGGGTTTGGGGCAGTATTTTTGAAAAACAAGTACTTAGAATACTAGAATAAGTAGCGCAGTATCCGAATTTTCACGCCTGCGTTATGTTGAATGTTTACCGTCTCATGTGTACCAAAAACACCGAAATATCCGACGGGGTGATGCAATCTGGTAGTTATCTAAACAACTATTAACGCAAATACTTGATTTTCTAGTAAATTTTCTGTAAATTTGTAATGAATCTGAAACAAAGCTAGCCTTTGGAGTAGGATTCCTCCGGGAACGCGAAAGCGTTCCCTTATTTATTTCTACAATTCCACTATGCCTAAAGGATGTTTTGGCGCTGCCACCTTACAATGTACATTTGACAGTCGTTCATAGAAAGTTTTTGCTCCTTTTGTTCTAATATACTTATTAGGTTCATAATATTGTTTGGCAAAATAAGCCACGACATCTACAATTTGGTGTAGAAATGATTTTTTCGAATCTTTCAAAAATGGATCTTCAATAATGTAGTTTAATTTAAGATTACGAGAACCTCCTAAATATAAATCTCTTCTATTAGCAACATAATTATAATGGCGCATCCTTCGGATTAACTTTGTAAGCTTTTCACCATCCGTATTATCGGGCAAAACCATTCCTCGGTCATCAGGGTTGGAAGGACCAGGAAAGTTTTTGTGCCTAATAGTATTCTCGAATCTCATCAATAAAGTATTCCATGCTAGTTCAAATATATCATTAGATTTTCCTTTTTTATCCACTACAACTGTAATCAAACTTAAATCAGGTTGCGTATTCAACCAATCAATACATTTTTTTAAAATGTCTAACCTATCATTTCTTTTTATTCTTACACTAAAATAAAACTAAAACGACGTATTCAAATCTTTTTAAAATCACGTAAATCAATCGATTACCAGCTGCCAACTGCGTACAGGCCACTGCATACTGGTATTATTAGCTCACCTGGACTACTTATAAAATCACGAGAATGTATTTCTTCTCTTAATTTAAGTCCTTTGACATCTCTTAGTTCTTTTCGTAGATTAACCAAGCTCTCTAAAATGGGTCTCCATCGTAATTCATGCAGGACTATTCCAGATAAAACAAAATATCTCGTGGGGCTATTTTGAATACCAGTATCACCACTTTCATCTACATACATTAAATACATGGGATTATA
>CAZJXN010000269.1:0-3927 GCA_964549655.1 uncultured Saprospiraceae bacterium | reverse complement strand
TATTAGACCACTTTTTGCATGAACATTATTTTTTGAATTCGTTATCTAAAGTCTATTGTCTAATATCTAAAGTCTCAAAAAAAGAGGAGACAGCAGGTTGTTATGCCAAATAATTTTCCGTTTTATCAGCAGTTAGATGCCATGGATTGTGGCGCTACCTGCCTTCGCATGGTTGCCCGGCACTTCGGCAGATATTACTCTTTGGATTATCTGCGGGAGTTGACGTACATGGGCAAACAGGGCGTCTCTTTGCTTGGTATCAGCGATGCTGCGGAACATATTGGATTGCAATCGCTTGCGTATAAACCTACTTTTGAGCGTCTTGTGCGAGATATTCCCCTTCCTTGCATCGCACATTGGGATGAAGACCATTTTGTGGTCGTGTATAAAGTGACCAAACGTCATGTGTGGATTGCAGACCCAGCCGCCGGTAAATTCAAACTCACCAAAGCAGAATTTTTAGAAAATTGGCACAGTGAGGACGAAGAAAACGAGGAATCGGGCGTACTGTTGCTGCTGGAACCTACGCCAGAATTCTACGAGCGCGAGGGCGAAAAAATTAATAAAGCCGGATTTAATTATGTCTTTTCCTACTTTCGTAAATATAAGCCGCTTATTTGGCAACTTGTTTTGGGTTTGTTGCTCGGCAGTATTCTGCAATTGATTTTCCCGCTGCTTATCAAAGCTATTGTGGATGTTGGGATTAGCGCCATTGATGTAAATTTTATTTTACTCATTTTGGTGGCGCAAGTTGTGTTGTTTGGTACGCAAGTATTGGTAGAATATTTCCGAAGTTGGATTCTACTGCACGTTGGCGTTCGAGTGAATATTAGCCTGATTTCTGACTTTTTAGTAAAATTGACTAAGCTGCCGCTGCGCTTTTTCAATAGCAAAATGACGGGCGACCTCATGCAGCGCATCGCCGACCACGAGCGGGTACAACGCTTTTTATCTTCCACGACGCTCATTTCTGTTTTCTCGTTTTTTAATTTCATCGCTTTTGGGATTATTTTGGTGCTTTGGAAACCGCTTATTTTTGCCATTTTTCTGGTTGGAACGGCACTGAACGTCATCTGGATTTTCTTTTTTATGAAGCGTCGCCGCGAATTGGATTACAAACGCTTTGACCAATCGGCTGAAAATCAAAGCAATCTGATTGAACTCATCAACGGAATGCAGGAAATCAAGCTGCACAACGCCGAACGTCAAAAACGCTGGGCATGGGAGCGCGTACAAGCCAAGTTGTTTCGCACCAGCATGAGTTCGCTGCGTATCGAGCAATGGCAACGTTCTGGCGCACTTTTTTTGAATGAAGCCAAGAATGCGGTGATTACTTTTGTGGTCGCAAAAGCGGTGATTGATGGTCAAATGACCGTTGGAATGCTGGTAGCCGTGCAATATATTATCGGACAGTTGAATGCGCCGTTGAATCAGTTTGTAGAATTTATTCGCGCCATGCAAGAGACGAAAATCAGTCTGGAGCGCATGAACGAAATTCACAGCAGAGAAGACGAGGAAGACTTATCTGAAAAAATTACCATGCTCCCGGAATATGGCGATTTGTTGATGGATAATGTTTCTTTCAAATATGAAGGACCACACTCGCCATACGTGTTGCGCAATGTCAATTTATACATTCCAAAAGGAAAAACGACTGCCATTGTAGGAAGTAGCGGCAGCGGAAAAACGACGGTTGTCAAATTACTGCTGCATTTCTACCAACCGACAGAAGGCGCGATTCGCGTAGGCGATGTTTTATTGTCCAATATTCAAACTCGGATGTGGCGCAGCAAGTGCGGCGTCGTGATGCAAGATGGCTACGTTTTCAATGATACAATTGCTCGAAATATCGCGCTGGGCGATGAAATAATTGATAAACAAAAATTGCTAAAAGCAGTAAAAGTCGCTCATATTCAGAACTTTATAGAAGCCTTACCGATGGGTTACAATACGCGCATTGGGCACGAAGGGTTTGGTTTAAGTCAAGGACAAAAGCAACGTTTGCTCATCGCGCGAGCCGTTTATAAAAATCCTGAATACATCTTCTTTGACGAAGCGACTACTGCCTTAGATGCTTATAATGAGATGATTATCATGGAAAATCTGGAAGAATTCTTCCATCATCGTACGGTGATTATTGTAGCACATCGCTTGAGTACCGTCGTCAATGCGGACAACATTATCGTTTTGGAAGGCGGTGAAATTGTAGAACAAGGTACGCATGAGGAGTTGACGTATTTGAGGGGCGCTTATTATCAATTGGTGCGCAATCAGTTGGAGTTGGGAGGATAGGGGAGATGGGAAAATAGGAGGATAGGGTGATAATGACCAATCTATGAGCGAAAATAAACTTTGCTTCTTTGCGTGAAAAACCAAGTAATTAAGAGAAAAAAAAATCTCCGAGATCTCCGACATCTGCAGAAAAAAAACGAACAAGTGATAAGCGAAAAATATCATAACATCCCAATATCAAATCATTAAATGCAAAAATCGCCGGATATAGAACTAAGAAGTGAGGAAGTGCAGGAAATACTCGGCACACCGCCCGTGTGGTTGGTACGCTGGGGGACGACGGCTGCTTTTTTGTTTTTTCTGGTACTCGTCTGGGCATCGTATTGGATTCGCTACCCAGATATTGTGAAGGGTACGATTACGGTGACTTCTACCGAGCCGCCACGGAAGCTATACGCGCCAACGCCCGGCTACATCGCTCGCGTACTGGTGCGCAACGAGCAAAATGTGGATAGCGGACAAGTATTACTGGCTTTCAAAACTAAAGACAATAGCAGCGTAGATGATGTGATGTCACTCGAAGATGCGTTGAGCAATGTGGACGAACCAAGCGATTCTATCTTATTGGCATTCAATCCGCAACGCAATCTTTTGCTGGGCGATATGCAAAAGGATTTTGAGGATTTTTTAGAAAAACAAACGGCACTTCGGCAGAAACGAGGGGGTCGTGCTTTTTCGAGCAGTTCCAATGAACGGCAGTTGCGGGTTAGAGTAAAAGACTTAGAAACCGAAATCAGCGCAAAAAACCGCGACAAAGTCCGATTGCAAGACCAGTTAGAATCCTTGGGGGAAGTATTTTCGAGAGAGCAGCGATTGTATCAGGAAAAGCGAATCACCTATCAAAAATTGCAGGAAACACAAGAATATATGCGCACGCTGGACCGAGAGCGACAAGGCGTAGATTCGGATATTAAAAGCAAGCGTTTTGAAATTGTAATGTTGAAAAACCAAATTCGCGGGGAGCGAGTGAACTCCAGAGAGGACAATTATCGGGCGTTTGAAGATTTGAAGGAACAATTTACAAATTTGCAACGAAAAGCAGCGGATTGGAGAAGACGGTATCTGGTGTTGGCGCCGTTGGATGGCATTGTCACCTTTGATAAAAATGAAATCGCTGACCGAAGTTTTTTGACACAGGATGCCGCGCTATTTTCTATTATACCGATTAAAATAACCGAGACAACGGGTAGAATGTTAGTGCCAGTAGACGGCTCCGGTAGGGTAGACACGGGGCAGCAAGTAATTGTAAAATTTAAAAGTTTTCCTTTTTACGAATACGGAGCCGTGGTTGGAAAAGTAAAATGGAAGGGGAGAATCCCGACGGAAAAACAAGAAATTGTAGTAGAAATTGAATTCCCGGAGGGCTTAACCACCACCCGCAATCGAAATATCACCCCGTCGCAGGAAATGGGCGGCGATGCTCAAATTATCACATCTGACAAGCGCCTGATTCAAAAGATTTTTGAAAATTTTCGGCGAATCACGTCTACATAAGTGGGTAAAGGGATAATGGTAGAGAGATGCACTTCTATCTTGTCACAAAATAACTTTTTCGCGCCGCCTTTCTTCGGTGACTATCAGGTTGCCGTCGCCAGCTTTGGTAAGCCACGCACGACAGATCAGTACCAGCTTGGG
>CAZJXN010000268.1:0-3967 GCA_964549655.1 uncultured Saprospiraceae bacterium | reverse complement strand
CCACAAATGTGTCTGCGGAGCACTGAACCGCCACTTTTGCCAAACGCCTGTTAGCCGATCGCCCTTCTTTTCGTCAAGTTTAGTTCTGTTTTATATTCTTCTTTTGGTTCTTCTACTAAAAATAATTCAAGTTCTTTTTTGTCATTGAAACCACCAATTTTCTGTCTGTAAGTCGCAAAAGTTTTAGGGTTTTCAATTTCAAGTTTTCTGTTTTTACTTATTGTCAAAAATTCTTCTTCTTGATCAATTCCTAAAAATCTTCTGTTTGACAAATTAGCCGCAATTCCTGTTGTTGAACTTCCTGCAAATGGGTCTAAAATCCAAGCGTTAGGTTTTGTTGAAGCCAAAATAAGTCTTGTCAAAACTGACAAAGGTTTTTGTGTCGGATGTTTACCGCACGATTTTTCCCAAGGTGCAATTGCATTTAATTTCCAAACATCTTTCATTTGTTTGTCACCATTAAGTTTCTTCATTAATTCATAGTTAAAATAATGCGGAACTTTTTCGCTTTTTCTTGCCCAAATTATTTGCTCTGTCGAATATGTGAAATATCTATGCGAAAAATTTGGTGGCGGATTTGTCTTTTCCCAAGTGATTACATTGAGAATTTTAAAACCTAATTCATTCAATATTTGACCAACTGAAAAAATATTGTGCATTGTTCCGCTTATCCAAATTGTGGCATCATCTTTCATTTTGTCACGAACCAATGAAAGCCATTTTCTGTTGAAGTCGTTTATGAATTCAAATCCTTCGGATTTGTCCCATTTTCCTTTGTTTACACTTACAATTTTTCCACTTTGAATTGAAAGTCCGTTGTTTGATAAAAAATATGGTGGATCAGCGAAAATCATATCAAACTTATGGTCAAATTGGGACAAAAGATCCATTGTATCTCCGTGAAGAAGAAGTTAATTTTTAAACTCTTTGATTTCAGTGGTCACATAATCTTCACTATCCAAAACAATTTCTTCATCTTTATAGAGTTTTTTTACTTTTGTAACGGCTTCCTCAATATTTTCAGCTTCAACTTCAATTATTTTTGATAGAAATTCTTGAATTTCAATTTTAAATATTTCCATAATTTACTTTTTTATAATTACCACGACCGACAAATTCAATAATACCTTCATCTCTTAAAAGTTGAAGTTGTTGCCTGATTTTGTCTTTGATATAATTATTGTTTGGATATTTAATTTTCAGCTTTTGCTCAAATTTGTAGGTTTCACCAAGTGTAAATGTTTCTTTTTTGATTAAATCAACACAATTCATAACATCTAAAATCCAACCTTTAGCATCTTTACTTTTTGTTCTTAAAAATAATGTTTTATTGAAAGTTTCTTTTACAAACTCTTGATTAATTGTTTGAGCATTTTTTATCAAAAATACTTTTCCAGCATCTGCAACTTTTGATATATCAATATTGCAACCAATCCAACCTGCTCTTCTCGCAGTTTCTGATAAAGGCGGACGCTTTATAATAATTTCTGGTGTAAAAAACTGTTTTGGAATTATGAGAAAATCATTAACAGTCCATTGTTTTGTATATGTTAGAAAGAAGAAATTTGGATTATTATCTGAATTAATTCTTTCAATCATCGTAGAATATGCTCCATCTGTAATTGTATTACAAAGTTTTCCACTTTTGCTTTTTAATTCAAATTCTTCGCTACAATTTTTACAATAAAAATCCGCGACTGGTCGATTGTTTTCAAATTCATTAAGTGGTAAATCTCCACAACTTGGACAATATGAATTGTTTAAAACCCAATTTTCAGTTAATAATCTCGCAATTTGAGAATTACTTGTATATCCTTGTGCTAATGTTGTATTTAACGTTAGATTCATTTATGCAGCGAATTGCGTTAGGGATTGCAGTGGAAATCCTTTTTGAGAGGAACGAACAAAAAGATTGAAACGTAAAGCCCGACCGAAGGGAACGCCCAAATAAAAATTTTCTGGATTTGCATTTATACTTCTTCTTGCATCAACTCGCTGTATGTTGAAGTCAGAATACAAGTCATCGAAAAAATTGTCATTTTCATTTTTTCCTTTTACGTCAGAATTGCTCAAAATCCAAGTGTGATTTAATGCGTCTAATTTTGAACAAAAATATTTTAAACGAATTTGTTCGTTGTCATTAAATTCATCTTTTGCATAAGAATTGAAACTTGAAGTTTCACTTAATGGTTTGTAAGGCGGATCGAAATAAAATAGTGAATTTTTATTTGAATAATTTAAAGTTTCTTCGTAATCGCCACAAAGAATTTCAACTTTTTGTAAAACTTTGCTTACTGCAAAAATATTTTCTTTGTCGCAAATTGTCGGTTTTTTATAACTGCCCATTGGCACATTGTACAAATTTTTACTGTTAACTCTGTACAAACCGTTAAAGCAAGTACGATTTAGAAAAATAAACAAAGCGGCTTGTCCGCTTTGTTCTTCTTTTCTTGTGTTGTACAATTCTCTTTTACCGTAGTAATAGAGTTTTTTATTGTCTTCGTTTCCTTCCAAATTATGAAATTCATTTTGAAAAATTTCAAGAATTGAAATCAACTCTTTTGGGTTTGAAGCAATAGTTTTGTAAGTATTTATTAGGTCTTCGTTGATGTCGTTTATTACAGCTTTTTCAAGTTTTGGAAAGTTGTTAAGTACCCAAAATAGAATTGCACCGCTACCAACAAATGGTTCGATGTATGTAAACTTTTCTTTTGTTATTTCAGTTGGCAAAGTACGCTCAATGTCTTTTATTAGCTGGGTTTTCCCACCTGCCCACTTCAAAAACGGTTTTGCTATTTTGTCTGTCATTACACTTTTTTTATATTAAAATTTTAAGTCAAGCAAAGTTACGGTTTTAAAATCTCTTTCTGTCCGTTTTACTTTTCAAATTGTCAACTGTTGATGTTTGCACGGTCGTTTTTAGGGTGTCGGCTAACGGCTACGGCTTTGTGCAGGTGGGGAATTAGAATTTCGTCTGCTCAAGTTTAGCACAAAAGCTGAATGGAATTACAAATGTTCAACTTATCCCGTAAGCCCCACTTGCACAAAACCGATGTTAGCGGTTCGGGCTTTTGTCTCAAAATTGTATTGTTTTCAAATTTAATAATTTTTTTATAAATGGTACAGGTGTGTCAATAACTCTCAACCTTTCAAAGTCTTTTTGTGGCATAAACTCCTTCAAAATTGGCAAACATTTTTCAAGTTCGTTAATTCTTGTTCCAAGTTGTCCGCCCTTTAATAACTTAAAACCAAAGTCGGCATAGAGTTTTATAGCTCGAAAACTACTTGGTTGTGTGTGAATATAAATTGGGTAATCATTTAAGTCAAATTTCTTCATTATTTCGGAAAGTAAGGCTCTGCCCAAACCTTGTCCTTCGTGAGTTTTTAGCGTCTTTAACCAATGTATTGAGTTAAATTTCCCATATGCTTTCCAATGTAAACAAGTTGCAATTGGTCTGTCGTCTTGGTTGCAAATGAAAAGGGTGTTTTGGAAAAAAAGTTTCATATCGTAACTATATGAAACTTCAATAAATTCATTCATAAAATTTTCATATTCTACAGGAACAGTAGAACTGTCAAATGGAAATGCTTTCCAATTTTCTAATTCGTCTGGTCGACAGTTTCTAAAATGATACTCAGCGTTTAGTTCTGTAAGTGCGTTCTTGTTAAGTTGTTCGCACATCATAAAAATATTATAGTCTGGAATTTCTTCTTCTGTCATTGATAGTTTCGTTTTAGCCTGACCGCTAACGCGGAGCGGCTTTGCGAAGTTGGAAAAATCCGCGAAGCGGAAAATTTTTTTCAATTTTGCAAAACCGTTGTTGTACGATGGGCGACCGTAGGGAGAACTTCGTGCAGCAGCGGTGCAGCCGCTCCGCGTTGTACAGAAGGCGAGCGCAGCGAGCCTTTTGTACAACGGTTTGCAGCTAAAAGAAGTTGGCGATTTCGAAGCACAAAACTGTCTGCC
>CAZJXN010000267.1:0-4013 GCA_964549655.1 uncultured Saprospiraceae bacterium | reverse complement strand
GATGGATTGAGAGAGATTTTAACAAAAATGGAGGATGGGAGGATAGGAAGATGGGAGAATAGGATAGTACTAAATTAATCCTCTATATTTTTCTTGAATCGGTAGACTTCTTCTCAATATGATTTTTGTAATTAAGGGCTGTTTCTTGCAAATAGATGAGCAATCCATAAGAAAAGAAAGAGTATAAAAAGTGGAAAGAGTACATAGAAAAAGGAGCTTATTCGCATTATCCATACCATAGTTTCTAAGCTAATTGAAATCTTGAAAAATGAGACTAACAACCATCCTAAAGTTGGTAAAACCAATAATATCCAACCAATTATAATATAAAATGGAGCGAATTTTTGAGTTGACATAATGTTGAAAGATAAGTCGTCTGATGACTGCAGTCGCCAGACGACTATTTTAATGCCTATTTTTCTTCGTTATCAAATACATTTCTACCGCTGCGATTGATCACGGTGGCGCTTGCCTGCTGCGTAGCCATGAGCGTGATGTCCTGCACATTCACATGAGGCGGGCAAGTGAGAATGTACAAGATAGCATCCGCAATATCACGCGCCGAGAGCGGTCTGAAATCTTCATAAATCTTTGCTTTTTCCATATCTCCGTCGAAGCGCGTAATTGCAAATTCCGTTTCTTCCACATGACCCGGCGTGACTTGGCTCACGCGAATATTGTGATTCACCAAATCCAGTCGCATCGCGCGCGTGAGGGCATCTACCGCAAATTTCGTAGCACAGTACACATTCCCACTCGGATACACTTCTTTACCCGCAATAGAGCCAATATTTATAATATGACCTTTGTTTCGTTCCACCATGTGCGGCGTGACTGCGCGCGTGATGTACAACAAGCCTTTCAGATTCGTATCAATCATTTCTTCCCAATGCTCCAAATTCCCTTCATGGATGGACGACAAACCTTTGGCTTTGCCCGCATTGTTGATAAGAACGTCAATATCCTGCCAACCATCTTGTAGTTCATTAAGTGATTCTGTCACGGCTCGAATGTCCCGCACATCAAATTGAAGCGTTTTTACAGCGACGGAATATTGCTCCGACAATTCTTTTTCAATTTCTTCCAATCGTTCCTGACGACGACCCGTGAGAATCAAACGGAAACCATTTTCAGCCAAGACTTCGGCAGTCGCGCGACCAATACCAGACGTAGCGCCAGTAATCAAAGCCGTTTTGCCTTCGCCAAAGCGCGGTTTTACAGGTTCAGGCTCTGGCTCCGGGATAGTGGCTGCGACCATTCGGGCTTCTTCTTCCTGCCGCAGCATATTTTCTAACTGCGCAATATTTTGCTTCAATAATTCAAGCGTATCTGCTGCAATGCCGGATTCCATGTGTGCCGTAGCGGCCACCGCTGGCGCAATTGGCATAGGGATTTTAAATTCAAATAAGGATTCATTCTCATCCGTTTGCAATGCCGGATTCACTTTTACAGCCCGCAAATAATATTCCCGTGCCGACTCATATTTGCCCTCTTTGTGAAATAAAAGTGCCAAATCATAATTTGCAAAAGGATGCTCCGGCTCTTGTTCCAATAATTTTTTGAAGTTTTTAATCGCTTTGTCCGCTTCTTCCTCGTCTTCTGCCAGCAGACTTGCGTAGCGGTAGAGCGCGTCCGTATTTTCCGAATTATACTTAGCTGCTTTTTTGAAATATTTTACGGCTTGGTCCGTCTGGTCTGGAAATTCCGCAATCGTTACCATGCCCAAACGGTAGTAGGCATCGCCATTCTCGTCATTATTCTCCAATACTTTTTCGTACGAATTTTTTGCCAGTAGGAAATCCTGTTTCAATTCTGCCAATTGTCCCATAAGAAAAAGTGCGTTTTCATAATCCGGCTCTATTTCCAGCGCGGCTTCTAATTGATTCATTCCTTCCGACAAATTATCTGTATGTTGCGCCAACAACAAAGCGTAATGGTAACGCAAAGACGCAATGTCAGGATATTGTTCTACCAAACCGGCGAGCGAGGTGAGCGCTTCCACCGCATTACCGGCACGAGCGGAGTCACCACTTTCTTCTATCCAGTTTTGAATCTGCGTTTCGTTAGGTGCAATAGTTGTTTCTTGAATTGGCAATTCTTCTGCTGGTGCTGCTTCCGTTTCTACTTGCGATTCAGTGTGCGATACGCCATTTTGAGAAGGCATTTCTATTGATGTGTCTGATTCTTGTTGTTCCTCTGCGGAGGCTTGCGGCGCATCCAAGGTTTCCTCTACAAATTCAAAAGCATTGCTGGACACGGGTTGTAATGTTTCGATTGGCTCTGATTCTTCGACAGGTGTTTCGGGTAATTCAATAACTGTTTCAGCTTCGCGCTCTTGCAATAAATTCATACCCGGAATTTCCATTACATCCACTTCTGGTTCCATTACATCAATCGGAGTTGTACTGGAATAATTGGAAGTCGCTAATGCAGGCAGTTCGCGGAAGTTGCGCCAACCGCCATCATCGTGCGTGAATTTGAAAAAGGCTTCAAAATTATTATTTGTAAATTCTTGATAACTCAAATAAGGCAGATTGCGCAAGGTGCGAAGGAACTCTCCAATTTCACCCGAAATATCCCGCATGACCCGCAAGTGATTGTTGAAACTATCTTCGTCCATGTCATTGATTTGGCGCTTTTGCTTTCGCAAATCCAAATATTGGTCTTGCCAATAATTAATGTATTTTATAATATCACTCACGCGGTCAAAATGGGTAGGAATTGCGGTCAACGGTTCATTTTCCTCCTCGCGCCCTTGTCCGTCAACGATGATAGGTAGAATGTCGGTACCTCGGTCTTGCAAAAGCCGCAAGCCATTATTCATGCACTGCGCGGATTTTAGAAAATTATCGCTTATAATTAATAAAATTGTATTCCGCTTATTGCGCAATTGATTACTGATAGAACCCTCGCCGGGCGTGCGTTTGCAATAAATATGCTCAAAATTGTAAGCACCTCGGCTGAGTTGTCGCTCTACTTCTTCCGCAATTTTGATATTGTCAATGCAATAGGCCAATGAGATGTTTTTCATAATGAATGTTGTAATTGATACGTTAGGGATTATAAATTAATTAGTTTAAAGAATTCAAAACTAAGCATTTATGATTTTATGAACAACTATTTTTTCAATTTTTGTTTGAATAGCAGCAAGATTTGCTAAATCTTTATTGCAATATCCGCCGCGCTTCCCAAGTAATTGGCACTTTTCTTCCAACTTGCAAACTTCCAATAAGCGTGCTATCCGACTGTATTCTACTTTCCATCAACAACATATTCATCCCATCAAAACGCGATAAATACAGCTTATTAGCTTGTATCGTGCCTTCCATCGAGCCATTAAATTCTGATTTTATAGCACCAGTTAAATAATTATCCTTTTGTTTAAAATTAATCATAGATTTTACATCCAAACCGGTGGTCGGATTTTTATAATTCATTTCCCACTTGCCACTTATATCCATAGCAGGAGTCTCTCGCAACGTTGTAAAGCGATGATTCTGTCCTTGTCTGGCTGCAAAAGGTACAGTGATGGCATTATCATACGCTGCTACCCATTCCCCTTCTATAATATTTTCCTGAAAAATGCCGTGGATGTAACCACCTTTATTCGGAAACTCAATGCGAATCGTATCCTTCGCCGTTTTGCGGTCGCGCCCGATGATAATGTCGTCCACGCGGATGCGCTCCTCGCCATTTTTTATTTCAATATAGAATTTGTTCTCGTTTTCATATTTCACTTCAAAAGTAAATGGCAATTCTCCATTTTCTACTTCCTTGATATTGGCACGCGTATCTTCTAAATCAATCTCATCTAACGATTTATTCACATACGGTTCCAGCTTCAACTCCGCTCGCCAAAATCCTGGAGCTAAACCACTGTAAGGATTTTGCGGTACCAAGCAACCACTCAAACCCGCCATTATTAAAATAAAAACAAAAAATATATATTTATTCATCATTACTTTTATTTATTTACTATTTCACAAATCACAAATCACAAATCACAAATCACA
>CAZJXN010000266.1:0-4062 GCA_964549655.1 uncultured Saprospiraceae bacterium | reverse complement strand
TATCTCAAATTGTTCATCTGGAATTATAACTTATCACTCGCTAAATGACGCTACCCAAAAAACATCATCAATTGGGTACTAACTGCCTTGGTAGCTTTCATTTTTTTGGGGAGTGCTATAACAAAATTAATTGACTCAGCTGAAACATTACAGGGTGCACAAACTTTTGGTATTAACGCAACTGCATTTACTATTGTAGGTGTGGTAGAATTGTTGGCAATAATTCTTTTCATAATACCCCGAACGGGTATTTTAGGAACACTTTTATTGGTCGCTTACATGGGCGGTGCTATCGCTACACATTTAGAACATGAGCAATCCACTATCGCACCCGCAGCTATTGCTGCTTTTGTATGGATAGTGGCAGTGGTGCGCTTTCCCGAATTAACCAACAGAATTTTAAACAAATAAAAATATGATAACAAATAAAATAAAATCATCATTTGTAGTCATCGCTATTGCAATTTTATTCACTTCCTGTAATCAAGCTAAAATGGAAAATACAGACATTCAAAAAGAACTTGCAGAACTTAAACTGCAAAATCAACGCTTGGTTGATGAAAGTGATATTAAAAACTTGATTTATTTATTTAGCGATGCTGCCAATAGAAAAGATGGCGAACAGTTTCAATCTTTATGGTCAGCAAATGCTTTATGGAAAATCGGACCACCTATAAATATGGAATTCAAAGGCAAAGAAAATATGGGCAGTTCTGTTACAAGAATGTTGGGCTTGTGGGATTTTTTTGTGCAAATGCCGAATGCAATCGTCATTAAAATAGATGGAAATAAAGCTACTGCAAGAGTTTATGTAAATGAAGTTGCTCGCAAGTCGGACGACAAGCATGGCAACTATAATTTGTCCATGTATGACGATGAATTAGTAAAGGAAAACGGGAAATGGTTTTTTGAAAAAAGAACTTATCATACCGTTTATCAAGATGCACCTGATCATAAAGGTTTGGTTCAAGAATTACCTAAATTTTAAAAAGTAAAAACATGCAAAACACAAAAAAAATCTTTCTGGCACTGTGCCTAACATCAATCTTAATTTCTTGTAATCAAGAAAAAAAATCAAATGCTGGATTAACTACTGAAAGTTCGACAACCGAAACCTCAAAAAGTGATAATCCTTATTTAGAAAAATTATCGAAAACCAACTCAACCTTAGTAATGGTTGATTATCTAACTGGATTTGATCCTGGACTTAAAACAATCGAGCGTAACCTGTATTACCATAATGTTACCGCTCTGGCGCAAATTGGTTCGATTTTTAAATTGCCAACTGTTATACTTGGAGATACCGGAAGTTTTCGTGGAAATTTCTATCCGCTGCTAAAAAAATACTTGCCAAATGCACCGCAACTCGAAAGGCATGCACCCAGTGCATGGACAGAACAAAAGTTTAGAGATTTTCTAAAAGATACAGACCGCAAGAAAGTAATTATCGCTGGAATATCTTTAGACAATTGCGTGCTTCAAACCTCTTTGGATTTGCTTAGAAACGGTTATCAGGTGTATGTGGTAGTTGATGCCTCTGGTACAGATGAACATTTGGTAGAACAAGCAGCCATGATGCGTTTGACACAAGCCGGTGCCGTAATGGTTAACTGGGTATCCATTGCATCAGAAATAATGGAAGATTGGCAAACGCCAGAAGGCCCTGCCGTTGGAAAGTTATATCAGGATCATAGTTCATGGAATGGCACCGTGAAACCAATCGAAAGATAAAATGAAAGGGATACTTATTGCCATTCCTTAGCACTATTTTATTAGCTGCCTACTAACGCGCAACTCTACCAACGAAAAAATAGCCCAAGCAGCTTTCAATGCTTGGGCTAATGGGGAAAATTCTGGAAATTATGCTGATTTTAAAAAATTACTTTCAAATGATTTTCGTCTTATTTCACACCCATTTTTAAGTTCGTTTAAAGAGAAAGAAGCTTTAAATAAAATGAATGCGCTTGTGTAAGAACGTGAAGTAAAAAGTAATCTATTAACATTTTCTGAAACTCAAATAGTCAATAACAACAATACGTTCGTCTTTCTTTTTAATTCTAAAGGTAAGGTATCGGGCGGATTTCCTTATGAGGGCTTCAATGCCATCGTGCTAACGGTAGAAAAAAACAAGCTAACAGGATTTCGGGAGTATTTTGGCTTTGTTGATCCAAATTGGTTTAAATAATAACAATAGTAAATGTGAAAACACAAATTGGCACGACTGGCAAACGCCTCATGGTGCTGCCATGGGTTAAACTGTATCAAGTAATAAGCAATTGGGGGTGCAATCAGAAGCTAGCCAGATTATAAAAAGTAGATCCAAACAGTTCTCCAATTTCAGAAATTACTCAACTGTAAAAAATGCACTGTAACCAGACTTCATTCCTTTTTCTGCTTTTTGTTGCTTTTATGGTTACAAATCAAAATCTATGTGCGCAAAATCAATTGGGATATAAACCAAGGCTGTTGCGCTTTGATGAAGACTATGGTATGCTCAACGACTCAATGATTAAAGTAAAACCGTGGTTGCGAACTAAAAATTTATCTATCAACCGCAACCGGACCATCAAAGCAAGTGTGGGATTGGACTACAGGGAAATGCATGAATACGTTAAAGGGTATGATTCTGCGGGCGTAAATGATGGTTATTGGCTAACACGTTTTATGCTGCACACCGATATTAAACTGGGTAAAAATTTCCGCGTATTTGCGCAACTGGCAAGAGGTGTAGTTACAGAAAGGCAATTGCCAATTCGCCCTGTAGATGAAGATCAGTTGTTTTTTCTAAACGGATTTGCAGAATATCAATTTGGAAAAGCAAACAATAGCTATATCAGGGCGGGCAGGCAGGAATTATTTTTTGGTATGGGCAGGCTGGTGGCCCCAAGAGAAGGTCCCAATATTCGCAATTCGTACGATGCGTTACGCATCCGCTTGGGTGTAGGCGCCATTTCACTAGATGGTTTTTTTGCCTACCTCGTTGATAATAAACCGGGCATTTTTGACAATAAGGTTTTTGGTGATAACCAACGGCTGTGGGGCTTTTACAGTACCAGTAAAAATGAAAAAGTAAATGTAGATATTTATTATCTCGGTTATTACAATGGTTCGGCATTGTACACTAAGCAACCAGAAAGAGACAAAGAAACAAGGCATAGCATAGGTGTAAGAGCATTTAGAAAATATAACAATGGATTTGACTACGATGCAGAAGGAATCTACCAGTTTGGATCATTTGGCGACAATACCATTTCGGCATTTATGATTGACGGCAAAGCTGGCTGGGAATTTGAAAAAGGACAATCCATTTTTAAACCGGCTGCAAAATTGACCTATACTTCTGGTAACCGTTCGCTAACTAATAACAAGCTAAATACTTTCAATCCTCTTTTTCCCAACCTGTTGTATTATCAAACTGCTGCAGGTATTTTTCCAGCCAATATTATCAACCCACAGGCAAGCATTAATTGGCAATATAAAAAACTTAGCATTAATGCAGGTGCAGATATGTTTTGGAGAGAAAGCAGCAATGACGGTTTGTATGCACCCTTTGGCACTTTGCTGCTCAATAATGGAAATGAAAATTACCTCGGTTATCAATTGTACTTAAAAGCAGATTATAACGCAACACAAAATCTTGGTTTTACATTTTTGCTATCCCGGTATTACAAAAGCGATTTTATAAAGAAAAATTTTGACAGGCGTGGCAATGATTTATTGCTTAACCTGATTGTCAACTTTAAAATATAAACATGAAAATCAGGAGAAAATATTTACCCTTTATAACAGCAGTGGCTATGGGTTTATCAATGGGTGTAATAATGAGTTTTGTAATGACATGGGTGAACCTCGGTTTGGTGGAGGGCTTTTTAATAAAATGGGCAAAGGCATTTGCTGTGGGCGCATCATACCAGTATGCAGTTGGCTGTACGCAGTTGGCAGTCAGTAAGTGATTGATTTACATGGTTTTAAAATAATTTAATACGCCATTTTAATTTCATTTTAGTATCAGTAGGCATTCCTACAGCAATTGTGGTTGTACCTCTGGTTACAAAACGATTG
>CAZJXN010000265.1:0-4084 GCA_964549655.1 uncultured Saprospiraceae bacterium | reverse complement strand
TTCAAGTTTAATATCCAAAAGTTATGCTCCAATAGAAAACCCTGTCTTGCTCCCAGCCCCGCATTGCCTTTTGGTAAGCCTGTGGCGACCGAAGGAAGAGGAGAAAAGTTGAGACAGGGTTTGTTGCGTCGAATTACATTGTGACTGCTTACGGTTCGTAGATTGCTACAATGTCGAGTGAATTGAATGCCTTATTGTGAAAAGCATAATCTCCTCCATTGACTTCTTGCCCGAAAAAGATACCCATTGCACCTACTAACACTTCGTAACTTCCATTGGGAAGGGCGGGAGTGGTGAGCGTGAAGCTACCCGCAGGGATGACGGTGTCTAAATTGCTGATGGGTCCCATGATGATGCTTCGTTCGTAGCGGTCTTCGCCTGTGACTTTGCCAGCAATGACCAAGCCTATTTGGAACCGCGTGCTGTTTGCAGGTGCTTTAATGTCCCATTTTGGATTGATGCCTTGTGGAAAGTCTACACTGATTTGTCCGGCTCCTGGACTTGTCGTTGCGTATGGAGCGCGTAGAATAGAGGCAAGTTTCGCTTTCTCGTTGAAAGCGAAGTTGACCAAAGTACCCAGCCCAAGATACTGGATCGTTCGTTCGCCCCGTGCGTTGACGACATCCGTGTTGAGGTTTTGCTTCATCTTTGCCAAGAGGCGGGAGAAGTAATACCGGTCGTAGGCTTGGGCGATAAGGGGAGCAAGGGCATCCGTTAAGCCTTTTGCTTCGTTGCCAGCGCGACCGAATTCGCTCATGTTTTCGCGGGTGCGGACAAACTTTTCGTCGGTCATAATACGGGCTTTCTCTACGCCGCCTTTGAGTTTGACGATGTCTTTGCCGCCCGTGCGTTGGAAGTTGATGTCATCCAATGTGCCGATGACTTTAATACCAAATTTTTGACGTGCCATTGTAAATTTGTTTTTGCCCCCCGACCCCCGAAGGGGGAGGGTCAGATGCCAGATTTTAAGATGCCAGATGCCAGGTTGTTGCTATCAACAATCTAAGAATCTAAAAATGCCAGTATCTAAATTTTGATAAATGTTTGAAAATCAATACAAAACTATTGCATAATTATGATATTGTCAATATATTGCGTATATTTTAATCAAAATAGTGACAAATGGCAGCGAATAGTGTCCAAACCGAACCAGAATTCATGAAAAACATACCAACATGGGCGCGGGCTTGGGTGGCTTTATTGACGGTAGGGGTAACGGTACTGCTGGCTCTGAACCTCAATATTGGCGGGTTTTGGGATAAGCAATTGGATGCAGCCATCACCAGGCAGAATGCGCAAAATGAATTAGGGAAAGGGAGTTTGGATGGATTGGTGGAGATTAGTAAAGGATTGTTGCAGCAGAATTCGGAGTTATTGAAGGCGGTGAATGAGGTGATGGAGCAGAATAGGGAGATTCTGCGGCAAGTACCACCTCGACCAGTTAGGAAAGAGTAATATGTTGGTACTTGGCATTAAGAATTGGGGTATCTACATTATTGCTCCTAGTCGTTGCCCGTTCTGCTGCCCCAACCCCGAAGGGGAGGAAAAATGTGGACGGGCTTTTTTGCCCCCTAATCCCCAAGGGGGAATCAAGAGGAATAGCGTAAAGGTTATAGAAAGTGATTTGTAAATGACAAAAAATTCTAAATTTGGGGATGGAAAACAAGGAATCCAAATCATTCGACAAAATATTGAAAGAAAATCTGGAAGAATTATTCTTGCCGATTAGCGAAAAATGGCTGGGATTCAAAATCATTCACTCCAAACCGCTCCCAGAGAAACTACAAGTGACACTGGAACGAGAGCCTGATTTTATACGAATCGTAGAGACAGACAAACCAGAGACTTTTATTTTGCATTTGGAGTTTCAGTCTACGAATGACCCAGAGATGTTGTACCGGCAGGCGGAATACAAAGCTATTCTGCAGCGAAAATACAAGCTGCCAGTTCGACAATTTGTGATTTATATGGGCAGTCAGCCGCTTACAATGAAGACCCAACTGCCGGAAAATCAGCAAATTATTGGATTTGATGTGTACAGCATCCAAGCATCCAACTATGAGCGGTTGATGCTGTCAGATGTGCCACAAGAAATCGTGTTGGCTATTTTGGGTGATTTTCATGGAGAGGCACCGGAGAAAGTGATTCGACAGATTGTAGCAAGGCTGCAAAAGGTAAGTGAAAATAAAAGTCAATTGGAACTTGAAAAGTATGTTCGACAGTTGAATGTGTTGTCAGGATTGCGTAAATTGCAAACATTAACCACTAAAATAACAGCAGCCATGCCTATTTTATTAGATTTTGATATCGAAACGGATAGACTCTACAAACGAGGTGTTGAACAAGGCATCGAACAAGGCGTTGAACAGATTCAGAAAAGTGCAATTGTGAAAATGCTGGAAGACGACATCTTGACGATGGAGCAAATCGCTGCGTATTTGAGTGTTTCGGTGGAAATGGTGGAGCAAATAAAAGCGGAATTGGAAGAACTGCCAGCAACCGAACGAGCGTTTGACGAGCGTGACGATACCGAACAAGATGCATCCCCAGACGAGTTTTAGCCTCAACCCTCCGCCTCCCGACAAATCGGGACAAGCTCCAAGGAGGAATTAAGGAAGGGAGGCATTCAATGTTATAACATTACTTTATATCAATGATAAAATAATTGGCTTGTAAAGCCTTAAAAATCTTCATATTATAACTTTTCTAAAAATAATTATATTTTTTTCGACCAAAAACTTGTTGTTTCATAGAATCGGCATTATCATTACAGCGTAATTATAAAATTTATATTTCAATAGGGCTACTCATCAATAAGTGTTCTTTCAAGTTACTAAATTTTAAAAAATTTAGAAGACTTCGCGCTAACCATTTAAAGGTAGTATAGGAAACATCAGATGCTGGACACAGTCTAGCGCCATCTCAAAGGGAACAATTACATTTTTTTGATTGGATTCATGCTATTGTGATAATGGCATCTTTATATGTATTTTCATAAATGCAAGCGTGTACTTGTATTTATGTGATAGGATATTTTTTCGCAAAACGAAAAACGGAATAAATATGTCGTGGTTCAAGTCATGTGCAGCTCTGCTGCTGTTATTGCTATTTTATACAACTGTAAGAGGTCAAAACTCATTTTGTGATACTGCTTATACAGCCAATACCCCCTTCATATCCCTAGTGGAATATTTTCATCTCGACTATTGCTATAGTCCTAATGGTAAAATAGAAATTCAGAAAGTCAAGGCTCTTAGAAGAGGTGGACTACAAGATACTTCACAATGGCAATTTAGAATTAATAATGGAGTTTGGCAAAGTAGCACTATCTTCTATAACCTTGTTCCAGGAACATACACAGTAGAAGCAAGGAATTCAGTAAATGGATGTGAATCAGATGAAGTTACTAGTGTAATAGTGATTATTTGGAAAAATTTTGTACGTGCGCGATTTTGAAAAATAGGCTGTCCCAATAAACTTTGAAAATTAACGGCGGATAATACGGAATTTATTTGCATAATCACTAATAGTAATATTAAATTCAGGCGGAGAGCCAATCATCAACTATATAAATGTAACGGAAGCCTCCTTCTGTGCCAACGATGGTCAAATTACAATAGATGCTACGACAGGTGTACCGGGCGGAGCCAATGCGGATTTGAGATACAGATTGAATGGCGGTGCTTGGAATACCAGCAACGCCTTTAGCAATTTAGCAGGCGGTAATTACACCATAGATGTCTCTACTAATGGCGGAAGATGTTTTTCAACTCAAACAGCCACCGTACCAAAATTAACCCGTCCCACTATCAATAGCGTCACCACAACTGCTTCTAATAGCTGTTCCACTCCGAATGGTCAAATTCAAATTAATGCGACCGGCACGTATGATTTAATGTACAGCATTGACAATGGTGTAACTTGGTCAGGTGACCCTATTTTTTCCAGTCTCACACCGGGTACGTACCAAGTTGCGGTTGCAATATCGGGTGATGAGCGGTGTGTCATTCGGCGCACGGCTACCGTGAGTGGGGTGAGTTCTATCAATATTTCAAGCGTAACGACTACGGCTGCTACGACCTGT
>CAZJXN010000264.1:0-4138 GCA_964549655.1 uncultured Saprospiraceae bacterium | reverse complement strand
TATAGTATACTTTGTGTAAATCTTTGTGTTCTTTGTGGTAAAAAATCACGCAAAAATCTCACTCACCTCCAATTCCCAGCCGCCGAGCGCCTCGGAGCGAATGACACCTGTTTGTGCAGCGAAAGAAGCGAGTTCATACCGATTATTTTGCAAGCGATAGATTTCTATGGTTGTGTTCTGCGGGTCCACTATCCAATATTCTGGCACGGCGAATTGTTCGTATAAATTCTTTTTATCAAAACGGTCGCGTCGGACGGAGTTGGGAGATAATATTTCGAGGACCAAATCCGGCGCACCCATCACACCTTCGCTCCAATCAATAATATCCACACGTTCTTGCTTGATAAATACAATATCCGGCTGTGGAGCATTGTATTTATCAAGGAATACATCAACAGGTGCAGATAAGACTTGACCTAAATTTTTTTCAGTAACAAAATTGAACATTCTATTAAACAGAAGACCAACAATCTTCTGATGTCGAGGATTTGGAGCGGATTTTTTCACTAATTCACCATTTATAAGTTCGTATAAAAACGGATCGTTATCGTCAAATTCGAGTTGACGAAATTCTTGGTATGTCATCCTTTTTGCTGCAACTTCCATTGTTGAGTGATTTTAAAACTAAAATACAACTTTCATTTTACATTTTCGAATTTATTCTCACTGAGTGATTTTTTCCTTGCACGTGATAGAACGCGGATTTTCACGGGTGCGACGGATTGTGGACGGATTTTTTTCTCGGATGACTGCTTACCGCCAACTGCCTACTTCTTTACATTCGTCTGTAACGTATATCGCTCAAAATCACTTTCTCCACCTTTTGCATCCAAATAATCCACCGCTTCCTGCACGTGTAAGAAGAAATGATTTTTTCCAATTTCATTCACAAAATTCGCTCGCGACAACATATCACGCACAGGTCCCTGTACATTTGTGAATAAAAATTCGATATTGCTTTTTAAAAAAGTTTCATATAAATCTTCCAATAAATGAAAACCACTGCTATCAATTCGATTAATGCTCTCAGCATTCAAAATAACGGCGCGCAATGCTTTACCTTTTTCATTTACTAAATGTTCTACTTTATTTTCAAAAATGCTGACATTTGCAAAATACAACTGCGCATCAAAACGAATAATCAATAAATCCGGACGTACTTCCAAATTGTCAAACCGACTCACATTTTTATAAAAACCCGTACCCGGAATGCGCCCCAACACCGCCAAATGTGGGCGCGTGGTGCGATAAATCATCACCGCCAGCGAGAGTGCAACGCCGAGCCCAATCCCTTCTTCCACCCCGATAAATAAGGTTCCTAAAAAAGTCACCAGCATCATTGCAAAATCTGCTAAATCACTTTTTAGTAAATACCGCATTTCTTTAAAATCAATCAATTGCCACACGGCGGTGATGATGACGGCTGCTAAAGCGGCATACGGCAAGTAATAAAACAAGGGAGTGAAAAATAATAAAGTAATAACGACCAACAGCGAACTAATAATCGCCGCCATACCCGTTTGTGCGCCTGCCTGCTCATTTACAGCCGTGCGCGAAAAGCCGCCTGTGGTAGGAAATGCTTGAAAAAATGCACCACCAATTTTAGCAATGCCGAGCGCGAGCAACTCTTGATTCGGGCGCACTTTATAATCTTTGTGCCGATTTTGCATATTTCTGGCAATGGCGATGCTTTCTACAAAACTCACCATTGCAATAATAAAAGCAGTGGGTAATAACTTGCGAATGTCTAACCAATCAGTCGGCGGCACGACGGGCATGGGCAAACCCAATGGAATGTAGCCCACAATTTGTACGCCTTGCGCTGTCAGATTGAACCACCAAGTAATAAAAATACTCAACGCGACTACTATGAGTGCCGCCGGAATCCTTTTGTGAATCTTTCGTACCATTAAAATCAAAAGAATACTGCCGATTCCAATCGCAAAAGCAGTTCCATTTATTTTTTCAACATTTTCTATAATTCCATTTAGAACTTGGTAAAAATAAGTCTCGTTTTGTAATGAAATACCAAAAATATGTTTGAATTGCCCAACTGCAATAATCACTGCCGATGCCGATGTAAAGCCGCTCACCACCGGATGCGATAAAAAATTGACTAAAAATCCCAAATGTAAAAGTCCAACTACAACCTGAATCACGCCTACCACGAGCGACAACACAATCGTCAATTGAATATATTCCCAACTCATCGGCTCCGCCAAGGTCGAAATACTCGCAAACGTCAACAGCGACACAATCGAAACCGGACCGACCGACAACTGCCGGCACGTCCCAAAAATGGCATACAAAATCATTGGCACCACCGAAGCATACAAGCCATAAATGGGCGGCACGCCCGCTATCATCGCAAACGCGATGCTCTGCGGAATGAGCAACACGCCCGCCGTCAGCCCCGCCGGTACATCCCCGCGAAATTGCGCCCGGGAGTATTTCGGCAGCCATTCTAAGATCGGAATGTAGGTTTGAATTTTCATATTTGAGATGCCAGATGCCAGATTGGAAGATGCCAGACTTACTAATCGCTATGCCTCCTATCCTCCTATCTTCCCATCCTCCTCAAACGTCTCTGCCCACAAATTCCAGCCGCCATCCAAATGAAAGATGTGTTGAAAACCGCCGTTGCGCATAAGCGTACAGGTGCGCACACTGCGCCGTGCCGTGCGACAGTAGATGAAGTAGGTGCGCTGCGGGTCGAGCTGCTCCATTTTATCCCAAAAATCGTATCCCAAATAATTGATATTCACTGCATTGGGAATGTGTCCGGCTTCAAATTCAGTAGGCGTACGCACGTCAATCAGCACCACATCCGGCGTTTCCGCCAATGCTGCTTTGAATTCAACGGCGTTGAGGTTGTTCAGTTGGCGCTTGAGCTGCTGCCAGCGCGGTATTTCGCAAACGGTGATGTCGGTCATAATTTTTTGAGATGCCAGATTAGGAGATGCCAGATGCCAGATTGTTAGATGCCAGATATTCTATTACAAAATTGACTATGCCGGAAAAATTTCCGTCAACGGAAGCGTGATATTCAACGCATCATCTTGCAGCGTGTCTTCATCTGCAAAAGTCGTGTAATGATTCGCATCCCGAAAAACGTAAATGGTTTTGAATGTGGGAATCACCACCCAGAAGGATTTGACACCTGCATCAAAATATTGGGATGCGCGCTCCACAATGTCATTGAGGATTTGTCGAGGCGACAGGATTTCAATCACGCCCAATGGCGATTCTTTCACCCGCACTTCATCGTGCAGCATATCAATTTCCATTTTGGAATAGATGCAAACATCGGGCACACTTTTTCCAGTGGAAAGTTCCAAGGACAGTTCTGTAAAAAAGTCATACGAATCTTCGTAGCGATTGGATAATTTCGTCGCTAACCGAGTTTGAATAAACGAGTGTACTTTACTGGGCATCGGTTTTCCGCGTTCGAGTTCATATTCCGACAAAGGCTGTACTGCTTCCATGCGTTTTTCTTTAGTACAAAGATAGGTTTTTTGGTTGGTGGAAACAAACGGGAGCGAAATGTCCTACGGCTTCGAGCTATAGGAAGCATTGCAAATTGCTCTTCTAAACGAGAAAGTTGCTGCCCTGTACCAGCAAATTGCTGGTTGTGATAGGAAAATTGCTCTTTTACAGGGCAAATTTGCTGGTCTATAGCAGCAAATTCCTCCTCCGAACCAGCAAATTGCTACCCGATACCGGCAAATTGGGGGTCAAAGGGAGCAATTTGCTCTTCTAAAGTAGCAATTTGCTGTTCAGCAGGGCAATTTAGTACTTCCGAAGGGCAATTCGATGGAAAGTAGCGGTGCACCGCGCTTTTTGTCTGAACCTTGATTCTTTTGATTTTTTTGATGTGCATGATGCCCGCATCACACCAAGCCTATCCATCAAATAAATCACTGTGCAGACTGCTCGCCAAGCTGCTCCTCCACATATGCCAAGTTTTCAGCAGTAGCCTTTGTATCTGGATGGTCGGCACCTAACCAATCGTAACAAATTTGATAGGCTTGGGTCAATAATACTTTTGCTTCCTGCCAATTTTTGAACGCCGTTTCTACAAAAGCCAGATTATTTAAACAATGAGCCACGTTCGGATGCTGTTCCCCAAAATTTTGAA
>CAZJXN010000263.1:0-4146 GCA_964549655.1 uncultured Saprospiraceae bacterium | reverse complement strand
TTTAAATAAGCGACATTATAAGTTTTGGTAAATTACTGATTAACAAAGAGTTATTAGTACATTGGCAAATCAGCTTATTATCTTAATTTAATTAGTTTTTCGGTACGAATTTGATTATTTACCATTAATCTCACTAAATATAATCCAGCAGGCTGGACAGTCAAATCCAACGGAATACTCAAGGTAGTCGCGCCGCGTTCCAACGTTTGAAAAACGACTTGTCCATTTAAATTAAAAACTTGCACATTTATATCACTCCCTTCTCGCAAGTCTATTTTTAACAAAGTCTGACCGGATGTCGGGTTGGGTAGTAAAACCACGCGGCTGATAACAGTCGGCTCTTCTACGCCGGTCGTTACACCAACGGTAATATCGGTTACATCGCTACAACCAAATCGGTCGGTCACCGTTACTTGGTACGTTCCACCATTGATACGAACAATCGTTTTAGTGTCGCCGCCATTGCTCCAGCGATAAGTAAAGGGTTCTGCACCCGCACCTACATTCACGGTAGCCCGCCCGTCTGCTGCGCCACTCACCGATTCGTCTTTTATTTCTGTCGTTAAATTCAGCGATGCTGCGCAACGAATAATGTTGATATTATCAAAATCTACCCAGTAATCGCCTGCGCCCCAGCCTGCTAAGAAGCGTATCCGAATGGCTTTGCCGATATAATCATCCAAATAAACTGTTATTTTTTGCAACGCCGTGTCGGGTCTATGATTGGTCGAAGTGATAACATATTCTGTGGTGTAAGTCGCGCCACAATCGGTTGAAATTTGCACAGCAATAGAGTCACGTGCACTAAGCGTCGTTGCAACCGTTCCGTTTCCAGAAAAATTTGCAATCCGATATTGGAAAGTCAGGCTGTCGCCCATTTCTATCAATCCAATCGGTGGTGTAAGTACTTCCATGATACGATCCGAGGAAGAAAGATTATCAGAAATGACATACGACCGATTCCCGTGTCCTTGTCCTACATCGGTCAGGTTGTCTGCTTCCCAGCCATCTGGCAATCTACCGCCTTCAAAATTTTCTGCAAATGGTACGGGCTGCGCCGTTGCAAAACGATAAATAATGGTATCATTCAATCGGAAAGCGTCATTCGGAAGGGCTGCCCAAACCGCGATTTCGTAAGCACCGGAGCCGATAGAACTAAACGGACGCTGGAAGGTGTAAACACGCTGCGAATCCGGCTGAATCGTGAGCGTCCCTACATTTTCAATCACCGGCGCAGCCCCATTGATACTATAAGCCACATTAAAACCAGTAGCAGGAGTCGTACCAAAATTTAAAATCGTCACGCGTAAGCTATCATTTACGCTACCGCAATCTTCGGTACTAGTATTTCTAACAGACAAGGCTGCTAAATCTCGTGCCAAAGGCGCTGCAATAAACACATTATCAATGCCCATCCCTTCTCGAACGGTCGAAAAATCAGACGAAAAAACGAACCGCACCCGCACTTGCGACTTGCCCGCCGTACCCGCGAGGATGCTCGACACCGTATGCCAGCCGTCTACGCCACTGTTTCCTTCCCACCAGTCATTGGTTTTGTCATTATACCAATTCAGACCTGTACCCGCAGTGTCCACTTTCGTCCAAGTGCTATCGCCATCTATACTTACTTCTACCCACGCTTCGTCACAGCAGCTTTCGGTAATTAAGTTTAATGAAAAAGTGAATCGCGGGTCTACAGTCAAAGTAGAAAAATCCAAACAAGGCGATACCAGATATGACAACTCGTTGTTGTTGTAAGTGCTATCTAAATCTGTGGTCCAAGCATTCGCACCACTGGCAGCCGAGTTGATGATTCGTTCATTTGGCATTCCATATTCCCAGCTTGGGTTCCGACTATTTTCGCCAACTGTCCAGCCGCCGCTCCATTCTTCAAAATCTTCAAAATAAGGGTATTGAGTTATAATAGGAATATTTGTAATCGTAATGATAGTCGTATCGTTGGATAAATCTTTATCATCTTTAAAAGCCGTCCAAGCTTTTATTTCGTAAATGCCTGGTTCTGAAAAGTTATATCGCGCATCAAATGGAAGCGTGAATGTGCTGTCTTTGCCTAAAACACCCGTAAAAAGTCCATCCTGTGGCATCGTCACGCCGCCCGGTCTCCCATTCACACTAAAATCAAAGGGAATGAGCGACTGCGGATTCCCACCAAAATTGCTGATCGTGACCGTCACCGAATCCATTGGATTGATGCCACATTGCGTTTTTGGGGTTTTAATAGCTGAGATGCCCACGTCTTTCGCCCAGCGCGTCGTAAACTCGTATGGACCAATAAAACGGCTCGTATCATTGCCGGCGCAAATGGTGGCGAGATAGAAATCATAAGCACTTTTTTCAGCTAAACTGCGCAAAGTGAGAATCGTGTCGGTCGTGGTCACAAAAGTTCCCGTCCCTTGCGTGAAGTCTTTCAGTCCATATTCTATCAAATACCGCCCAGTGGATGGCGCAGGGTCCCAGCCAATCGTAGCTACAAACGCACGCACGTCTATCACTTTTACACTATCAGGATTGGAGACCAGACAACTCGGACAAATTGCAATTGCCCGGAGCGGTATGCCTGCAACTGGATTCGGACCATTTGCAAATGCCAAAATATTTTCTGGGTTGTAGATAGCGTAGGAAATTTCATTGTCAAAACCGCCCCGCGTGAAGATCAAGGTAACACTATCGCCATTCATAACAGGGACGCTGTAAACGCTAAACTCCCCATCATCTGTGTCATTATTCAGGGCGTACCGAGTCGAATCTCCATTAATGACAACCGTCAAAAACGCACCATTCCAGCCATCTCCAAAGGTATCGTACAATTCCAGCCTAAAATTACAACTTTGCGAAAAGCCAGCCGCGCAGCTTATTATCACAAAAAATATACTAATCAGTAGAGGTCTCCTTTTCATATCGCTATTTTTTCAATACAATCATTCAAGTTAGCATTTTAAAGCAAGCCTAAAAATAGGTAAAAAATAAATAAAATACTGCTTGAGCGGCACGGCTTTCAAACGGGTAGCGGGTTTCGTCACCCAAATTACATTTTAAGGGAACTGGGTATTTGGTATTGAGTCCAGATCACCCCTTCACCCCATCCCCTTTTCTGCTTTGCAAAAACTCACGCCCTGCCGCAAAAACCGCTGGTAGTATAGAAACGAAAATGATGAGCAAAATAACGATGGAGAAATTCTCTTTCACGATCGGAAGACCGCCAAAGAAAAAGCCAAGGAGTGTCAACGGAATGACCCATAGCAAGCCGCCAACAATATTGTAGGAAATAAACTTCGCATAGGGCATTTGACCTAAACCTGCTACAAACGGCGCAAACGTGCGCACAATCGGCACGAATCGCGCTAAAATTATTGTCTTCCCGCCATGTTTTTCGTAGAATTGCTGCGTCCGGTCGAGATAAGATTGTCGGATCAGGGGTCGCTTCATTGCCAACAATCGCTTGCCGGAAGTTGCGCCGATATAATAATTCACGGTATCACCAAGAATAGCTGCAATTACCAAAATCAGCAATAGCAACCAAATATTAAGCGATTCAGGAAACTGTGCCGACAAGGTTCCCGCCGCAAATAACAAGGAGTCTCCGGGCAAAAATGGCGTGACTACTAATCCTGTTTCACAAAAAATAATCAAAAATAAAATCGCCAGTGTCCAAAAACCGTAGTTCTGCACTAACTCCGCCAAATGGTCGTCAATATGTAGAATGAAATCAATGAGAAAATTCATGAATTTTTGTTATTGGTTACTTATTATTTGGAAGCCTGTTACTCGGTCTATAAGTAAGTTGGCAGTTTAAAGTTGGCAGTCGGCAGTCGCTCAATCTGTTGACAAACAACGACTTAAATTGGATTCATTTTATAATTTAAATAGCTCACTTACTTACTATCCAAAAACGGTGGCAAAGATATATAAATCCATGCAATCAAATAAGGGATGCAAGTACTTTCGCCGTATAACACGCATAGCCTCCTACACGCTACAAACTTTTTGCCTGATTCGTCACTATCGTCCGAATCGCTTGTAGTGGTAATGATGGGTGGAAAGTACTGGTATAAAATTTGCCTGACGCTCGAAGAAATCGTGGGCGGAATTGAATTTTTGGTTAAGACAAAAAATTTTACTTTCAAT
>CAZJXN010000262.1:0-4188 GCA_964549655.1 uncultured Saprospiraceae bacterium | reverse complement strand
ATTAGATTAGATTAGATTAGATTAGATTAGATTAGATTAGATTAGATTAGATTAGCAAATTTACCTTCTTCTTACCAAAAGTGCAAATTTTTTAACAACAATTATGTTGGAAATATTATTAAATCATCCATTCAGCCCTGAAGGGTGTCCACGCACGGAAGGATCATCCTTGTAGGGAATGAGGGTGGCGGGAGGAAATAAAAAACTTTTGTTACACTGTACTAAACCCTCTGCTCCATACATTGTAGCGATTCCAAACGGCACTTGTAATTTTTTTTGACTACGAACCCAAGCGTGCGCACTTTCAAGCTTTCTTCAAAAATAGCGGGATTGGAGCAGGAGATTATAAAATAAAATGCCGTTTTTTGGACATGGAGAAGTTATATATAGAAGCGTTATTTAAATCTATAGAATTGATTTTCAAATAATTGATTAAAAAATATTTTTTGTATTTTGGACAAACTGTATTTGAATTACTTATATTAGTAGATTTGCTCTATTCTAAAATAATATATTGGAAAGGAAAAACTGTGTCAACCTAAACGCTATTGAAGAATAAGAGCAGTGGTATTTTGAAAATGCTTGTACAGGCGGTAAAAATGCAGTCACCTGTACGCAGTTGGCAGTTGGTAATCAATTGATTTACATGATCTTAAAAATATTTGAATACGTCGTTTTAATTTTATTTTAGTATTAGCAGAACGACACAACTCACGCTCTAAGTCACTTACTCACTCTGTCTGGATTATCTTTCAAAAAACCGCTCCACCCTTTTCCTTTGGTGCTACTTCCGACTCGGCTTGTAGACTGGTAATAATGACAAACGGCAGTTGCCAGCGCGTCCGTCGCATCAAGATATTGTTCGTTCAAGTCGGTTTTCAAAATCGTGCCCAACATGGCTGCCACTTGTTCTTTGGAGGCGTTTCCATTGCCCGTCACCGCTTGCTTAATTTTTTTTGCAGAATATTCGGTCACCGTTAAACCTTTGGTGATAGCTGCCGCGATTGCCACGCCTTGCGCTCTGCCAAGTTTGAACATAGATTGCACATTTTTACCATAAAAAGGCGTTTCAATTGCCATTTCGCGGGGCTGATATTGCACAATAATTTCCTGCAAGCGCTCAAAAATACGTTTCAATTTCTCAGGCTGCTCCTCTTCTTTTTTTAAATTCACAACCCCCAAATCAATCAACCGCATCGTCTTGTTTTCAATTTCCAATAGTCCAAACCCCAGTATGTTGGTGCCGGGGTCTATGCCTAAAATTCGGTAGGTCGGTTTCAGTTCGGTATTCAATCTTTCTTATTTAAACTTTTTAAATTGCATTTCACATCTCTCATTTTTCATTTCGTATTTAGTAAGCCCGTTTGATGTAAGATTGGCAACTGACTGCTGTATGCTTTTGCAATATTTTCTTGTGTAAAAACCGTTGCCACATCTCCAAATGCAATAAGTCGCTGATTGAGTAAAATAACTTTATCAAAATAACTGATAACATTGGATAAATCATGATGCACCACCAAAATCGTTTTCCCTTGGCTTGCTAATTGATGTAAAATTTTAATAATACTTTCCTCGGTCGTCATATCCACGCCTACAAATGGCTCGTCGAGTAAGAAAATATCTGCCTGCTGACAAAGTGCTCTTGCTAAGAAAACCCGTTGCTGCTGCCCGCCCGATAATTCCCCAATTTGTCGCTCGCGCAAATGTTCGATGCCTACTTCGCGCAAAGCATTTAAAGTAATTGCATGGTCTTCGGCACTCATACGTTGCAGAATTTTCTTGTGCGGATAGCGTCCCATGAGCGTAATATCGTACACGGTAGCCGGAAACGTCCAGTCCACCTGACTCGTTTGCGGCACGTACACCATTTTTTTCTGATTCGCTTTAATCGGTTTTCCAAACACCAACACTTCCCCAGCATTGGGTTCTAACAAACCTAAAATCGCTTTAAACAGTGTAGATTTCCCCGCGCCATTTGGACCGACAAGACCGTACAAATAGCCTTGCTCGATATTGAGATAAATATTGCTGAGAATGCGCTTGCGGTCGTACGAAACCGATAAGCCTTTTATAGAAATGATTGTTTCTGCCATAAGTTGATGTGCTAATCCCGCTTTACGGGACAAGTTGTGCTAATTTGCCAATCCCGTTCTATGAACAAATTTTGAATGTAACTCTTTGTTAATAATTTAGAACATATTATTTAATAAATTTGCGGCTTTGATAAGTGCGGCATTTTTTGAAAATCGCCACACTCGTTCATCACCGATTTAACCGTTTGAAAACCAAGAAAAACCCGCCTGCCAATATTGCGATACAAATCACTACAAAAATAATAGACGTACTTCCCCCTTCTTTTGGCGGCGCTGGCTCGTTGCTGGAAGGCTTATTGAGTGCCTTTACAATGGTATCCGTATTATATTTCAACATATCAAGATAGGACGGCGCGGCACTTTTCGCATCGCCGATAGAATCCGAGTATAGCTTGCCGCCAATATTGATTTTGTTATCAGTTGCCAATTGTTGAATGAGCTTTGGATTCACGGTTGTTTCAATAAAAATGGACGGAACGCCACTTTGCTGAATGACTTTATTTAATCTGATAATATCCGAAGTTTGCGCCTCTGCATCAGTAGAAGTTCCTAAAACCGACTCGACCTGAACACCATACCGTTGTCCGTAATACCGAAAAGCGTCGTGCGAAGTGACGAGTACCCGTTTTTGTGCTGGAATGGTTTGAATTTGCTGTCGAATATAAGCGTCCATATCTTGCAACTGCTGCCGATACACGCCATAATTGAACTCAAACATTTGCTTTTCATTCGGAACCAAAGCAATAAGTGCATTTTTTATATTTTCGATGTAAATCAAGCCGAAACTGGCATCCATCCACGCGTGCGGGTCTGTCGAATTTTTATACTGCTTGCTTTCAATTGCTTGAATGCCGTCCGTCACCGTGACTACTTTCGCCGCCGTACCGGAATTCGCAATCAATTCATTGAGCCAGCCTTCAAAAGTCAAACCATTTCGCAAAATAAGATTCGCACCCGCCACCAATTGTGCATCGCCGGGCGTAGGTTCATAAATGTGAGGGTCGCCACCAATCGGTACAATGCTGCGTATTTCCACTGCATCTCCAGCAATATTCTTCGCCATATCCGCAAAAATCGAAGCCGTCGAAACGACGATTGGCTTTTTTTGTGCATTTGCTAATTGCACATTAAAAAGAAATGAAAACAATAGCAAAGTATTGATAACTAAGTGTCCGACATCTGGCATCTTTTTATCTGGCATCTGGCATCATATTTTTTGTACAAACAGATTTTGTGCTACTTTTTTAGATAGAATTTGTTCTTGCTGGCGGTCTACTATAATTTTTACTGACTCATCGTATTCAAAACGCTCTACTACTTCTATTTCCGTACCCAGTACGAGTTTCAACCGGTCAAGGTACTGCAAAAAAGGCGTGGTATGGTCATGCACACCAACGATAATGCCGCTATCGCCCGGCTGTAAATCGAGTAAAGGCGCTTGTTTGCGAAAAGCAAACACGCCAGCAGCATCAGGAATCGGGTCGCCGTGCGGGTCAAATTTTGGGTGTTCTAAAAACTGGTCGAGTCGCTCCACTAATTCCGGTGCTTGAATGTGTTCTAATTGCTCCGCCATATCATGTACTTCATCCCAAGAAAACTGGAGCTTTTCTACCAAAAAAACTTCCCACAGCCGGTGCTTGCGAATGAGGTGCGTAGCAAGGCGATTACCTGTATTTGTGAGTGTTACACCTTTGTATTTTTCGTAATGAATTAGTTCTTTTTCTGAAAGCCGAATGACCATATCTGTTACGGAAGCCGCTTTGGTGTTCATTTCTGCAGCAATCGCATTGGTATTTGCCGGCTTGCCTTCCCGCTCGACAATTTTAAAAATGGCTTTCAGATAATTTTCTTCTGTTTGAGAAACTACTTCCATATTCTGTACAATGAAATGCAAAGATACAAAATTTAGGCGAATCTAAAAATATTTTTTATCGGTAGAGGGAAGAGGGACTCCCTGTACACGTGTACCCTATTTTATCTGTTTTTAATTTAGATTAGGGCAAACGCACCAAAACTTGTTAGAAAATAATAGGAGACTACTAGAGATTATTCGGAAAAAAGGATTAGAATAACGCGCAGGATTCTAAATTTTTGT
>CAZJXN010000261.1:2007-4194 GCA_964549655.1 uncultured Saprospiraceae bacterium | reverse complement strand
GTTTCAATTCCAATCTGGTACGATTAAAAGCCGTCGCAATTATATGTATAAAATCCTGAATTTCAAAGAACTATTTTAAGGGATTTGCATAAAAATGCACTAAAAAAGCGTCGCTCATCAATACTAGGATTTTACTGGAGTTGCGACGACCCTTGTATCTGCTGCTTGTGGAGCTAAAAATACACTTTTTTTGGAGGGATTGGCACAAATAATGGAGGCGCTTTTTTCGAGCTCGACGACTTTTTTTATTACAAAAAAGTATCAAGCGTGTTCTTTTCCACCCCGATGGTTTGTTTATCCAGCCAGCGTTCGTTGCGGCTCGTGAAGATGATAACGCTGTCTTGTTGCTCATCCATGATTTGCTTCGCTTCGTGGATTAATTCTTTTAGTTTCAATTCCGTCAATGCTCCTTCAAAAACGGAGTTTTGAATCCAATTCAAGTAGCGGCGGCAAAGCTTGAGCATCTTGCCCACGCGCTTCTCGTTGACATCATAGACTAAGATGATATACATTTACCACCAAATTTTGAAGGGTTTGTACTCTGGTTCTATATTCAAAATGTATTTAGTGAGTTTGTAACATTCCAGCCGTACGAGGTGCTTGTAACTCACTTTTTTATTGAGGGTGCGATGTTGAATCGTCTCTTTCAGGCGCTCTTCATAGCAGCGGATAAAGGCTTGTCTGCCCGTGTCCTTCAGAAAACAGCCGTTGAGTTTTTGCTCAAAATCATTGGCTTTTAGTATCTTCTGATTGAATACTTTGAAAATGGTGCGGTCGATAAGAATAGGTTTGAAAATCTCCGCCAAGTCAAGTGCAAGCGAGTAGCGGCGTGCGCCGGGTTCGTGCAAGAAGCTAATGGTTGGATTGAGTTGGGTGTGATAAATGGTGTCAAGTGCGAGCGTGTAGCACATCATGTTGCCGAAGGAAACCAGCGCGTTCACTTCATTGGAGGGCGGCTGCTTGGAGCGCCCATTCATCGGAAAGTCTTCAATAATGTGTTCAAATGCTTGATAATAAACTTGCCGACAATTGCCCTCAATGCCCATGAGTTGGGGAATATCTTGTGAACTATTGATTTGGTGAGCATACTGCTCAATGTTCGAAATGTGTATTTCGAGGTCTCTGCCGCGGTTGTTGTAATAACGAAGATTTTTCAGCATATTGAACGATGCACCCTCTATCAATCGCTGCGCGATATGCAAGCGACGCTTGGGCGAGAGGTAAGCTTTGGTCTGTTCCACCTGCATTTTGCCTGCCAAGAGTTGGTCTTTGGGTTCAAAAGAACCGGTATAATGTTCATAATAATCGAAAAAGTGAACGCTAATACCTGACTTACCAAGGAAGTTGAAAAGCGCACTATTCGCATCTATACTCCCAAAGATGTAAAGATTTTCAATGCCTTCAATGGGTAGATACTTAGCTTTGCCTTCCACGCCATTTTCGTCAATGGGAACGAAGACGAGCGTATTGTCTTTGCGGCTCATTCTGCCGGGATTGAAAAGGTAATAGGTGTTTTTCATGTTTTTTGATTGGATTTGCCAGATTCCAAAAATCTGGTAAATCTATTTTTACAACAGATTTACTAAATCTTTAAGATTTAGCAAATCAAGATATGATGGTAAATAAAGACATATTTATGCCGTATAACAAAAATCATAATAAGCGCACTTTTTACACATTGGTTTATTAATTACCAAAGGACATACCTCGCGGCTGATAATGGCTTCTACTTCCTGTTCCCATTGCGTTACTTCGGCGGCATCTTCGGGAGTGAGCGTGACCTCTTCCGTAATGCGAAGCTTTGGATATTCCAAAATAGCTTTGGTAGCTGCGATGCCATTGCGCCGCAAGACGTGCAGATAATATTTTACTTGCGCAATGTGTGCTTCCTCTTTTTTATTCGATTTTTTCACCTCACGTACAATATGTTGCACCGCATCATAATGGTCAATTTTGATACCTTCGATTTGAATCTCCTGCCAACGCTCGGCGCGCTGCGGGTAGCTCGTTTCGCCGATGAATTTGCCCTCCGCTACGAGTTCGCTCGTGTGCTCCATCTGTATGCTGTTGTGGAATAGCCAGAGCTTGCGGTGGCAGAGGTGTAAGTAGGCGATATGGGTACCGGTCATGTTCATAGTGACTTTTTATGATTTGCTAAATCTCCAAGATTTAGTAAATCTTTGTTGT
>CAZJXN010000261.1:0-1907 GCA_964549655.1 uncultured Saprospiraceae bacterium | reverse complement strand
CATAGTGACTTTTTATGATTTGCTAAATCTCCAAGATTTAGTAAATCTTTGTTGTTCATGTTCATAGTGACTTTTTATGATTTGCTAAATCTCCAAGATTTAGTAAATCTTTGTTGTGAGAAATTTACCAGATTTCCAAAATCTGGCAAATTGAGTAAAAACATAACAAATCGCAGGTCATTCTATTAAAATGGATTCAATAGATTTCCAATTGTCGGTGTAAGCTTGATGCGATTGTATAAATCCTTCCATGCCATCAAACCATTCTAATACGACTGTTCTTTTCAGTAAAGTAGGTTGGTTCGACAAAAAAATTCGGTAGGAACTCCAAGTATAATCGTTCCATTCCTTATAAATATCATGATGTAATGGATTGCGATGAATGTAACCAATAAGGGTTGTCAAATAGGCTTCGGATACGACCGGTCGGCGGCGAAATATTTTTTGAAATAGACTGCCCGTACGCGATTGCTGTTTATTAATAGCTTTAGCATAACCCAATAAGAAATGTCGGAATCGCTCGCTGACCAGATGGGTTGCTAAGTGATAGCGGTTTGGTTCGTCCAGTAGGTTTACTAAATCTTTGAGATTTAGCAAATCTGCTGCTCGTTGATTTGCTAAATCTTTAAGATTTGGTAAATCTATCATCAACTGCTTGACAAAAGGCTTATCCACTTTTTTGAAATGGTGTTGCGCTGCCTCTAATACTGTTTTTACATTTTTCACCTGTATTGCAAAATGAAAATGATTGGGTAGCAAACAATAGGCGTATGTATCCCAGTAAGCCGACATATATTCCGCGTACTTGCTCAAAAAATAGCGATAATTTTCAGATTGAAAAAAGATGGTACGCCCTTCATTCCCTCGATTGTAAATATGATACCATCCTTCCGGTTCTACAGGCAAACGCATATCATCAATAGCAGACATAAATTTGTTTTTTTGTAACGATTTGCTAAATCTCCAAGATTTAGTAAATCTCTGGTTTTATAATGATTTGCTAAATCTCCAAGATTTAGTAAATCTGTCACTTGGGTCTAAAAAGATTTACCAGATTTTGAAAATCTGGCAAATCAAATCCAATTTGCCCTTCCGAACCTCGACGTTCCTGGTACGAACCAGCAAATTGCTGGTACAAAGGAGCAAATTGCTCCCTGAGAAGGGCAAATTGCACTTCCAAAGTGGAAAATTGCTGGTTGGTATAGCAAAATTGCTGGTATGAAGTAGCAATTTGCTGTTCGGAGGGAGGAAATTGCTGGTAGCAAGTAGGAAATTGCCCTTCCGAACAGCAACGTCGAAGATCAAAAGAGCAATTTACACTTCTGTAGTGCCTGTTCCATTAGTAGGAGCAGTCGTCTCCTCCTCTATCACCTCCTCGCCCGGGCGCAGCGGACCCCTGCCGGGGAATCGCACTTTCAAATCATTGTAAATCGCCGTCGTGCCAGGTACGTTCATCTTGCTCGCCATTTTCACGGAGTTGTAAAACGTGAGCGCAGCGGCATAACTCTCACTGCCTGCCAGCATTACCGTATCATCTATACCCTCTACCAGCGACGACATCGGGCGCAGAATGTTACGCAACTGTAAAATCAGCTCCATATCCTTCGCAAACTCCGCCACATTTAGGTAAGGCGGCACCAAATGCGGGTTATCCTTGGCGTACTCTAATGCTTTCATCACAAAAGCCACCGTTTTGTCGCCCATTTTGGCATACACCTGACGTTCGCCGTCTGTGAGGTTTACCAAAAAAGGCAGTTTTTGGCGAATGATGTCCATCGCCGTGCGAATCGCGTCATACTCCGCCGGAGTCAGCAACGCAGAAATTTGATTGTCTTGAGCCATTGGTCAATCCATTTAAAAGGTGATGTAATAAAAGAAATACCGGTGCCTTAAAAATAGAATTGTGC
>CAZJXN010000260.1:0-4343 GCA_964549655.1 uncultured Saprospiraceae bacterium | reverse complement strand
TTTATACTAAAATAAAACTAAAACGACGTATTCAAATCTTTTTAAAATCACGTAAATCAATCGATTACCAGCTGCCAACTGCGTACAGGCCACTGCATACTGGTATTATTATCTTGTTTTTTGTAATGCTCACCGCTTGCGAAAAAGACGAAAAATCAGTTATCGCAACCAGTATCTAAGCTGACTAAAAAATATAATGGACCCGTTGCAGGTTCAGAGGAAAATCTTCCAAAAAAGAAACGCTAAATCCAGGTCGTAACGTGGAGGCGATTGCAATGGCGCAGGAATTTGTTGGAACGCCGGAATTCGCTGGTACTTTTGTACGCTCGGCAACAGCGGCAGAAAGTCGTTTTGATTCTGCAAGTGTTTTCATCCGGGATAAGCGTTATGACCAAGCCATTCGCCTTTTACAAACCATTCCCAACGAAAATCAGGAAACATTTTTGAATGCGCGCCTGAATCTTGGCTATCTTTATTTCCTGAAAAAGGATTTTGCTATTGCAATTCCACATTTGACTTATGTCGCTGGTAACAAGGATTATCTGTATGGAGAAGCTGCTGCGTGGTATCTGGCTATTGCTTATTTGAGCAGTGGAAAAATTGGCGAAGCAGAAAAACGATTGGAAGCAATATTGAAAGATACCGGGCATTCTTATTATCAACAAGCAGCGGAACTGAAAGAACGATTAAAATGGTATTAAAAAGACGAATCTGATGATTCGGAATCACCAGATTCGTCTTTTTAAAATAGTCTGGCGATTTTGAAGTCACCAGACCTTTTTTTCAACTTCTACAATGCCAATTGCAAAAACGCCAACGCGACCTGACCACTACTACTACCCCCGCCCTTTGGTTTGCTCACCAAGTAAAGGCGATGCACTTTACCATCCGTCACGGGTTCTATTTTCAGCGGAAGTGGCTGCATCTTCGCTCCTTGTCCTACAGGTGTGGCTTTCGCCGAAGGACTAAACATACCTTCCCCTATTTTTTTGCCATCTGGTGTATCCAAATGCAATTCAAAATTATAGGTCGGTGCCGATTCGCCCAACCAAATAATCCCTACCATTGCCTGCTTGATGCCTGTGAGGTCGGCGCTGTCCAACTGTACCCATCCGCCATTGGCAGGGGTTACCAAATAAGAAGTACCATTCATTTCGTAAGTAGAAAAGCCGTCCATTTGTCCTTTATCAATCCCGCCGAATGTCAGTTTGCTATTGCGCAGGACGACCGTGCTGTTGCCCGTGAGCGGACCGATGCCGTTGCCACCTTTATCAGTGTAAGTGGCATTTAAAAATAATGCACCGTTATCCTTAGCAGGCTTGCCCAAAGTAGCAGCGAGTTTACCAGTTACGGGCAGTGATTTTGTTTTTTGTGGTGCAACTCCGAGCGATTGTATCCACGACACAATCTGCCGTGCGTCTTGATCCGAAAGGTCAGGATGCGCCGCCATTGCTACTTCGCCCCATACGCCGCCGCCGCCTCTGATGATTTTTTTTGTCAAATAAGGTACGGCATTTGGATCTTTTTTATACCGCTCTGCAACAGCGATGTAAGAGGGTCCTACCGATTTCTCAGCTACTTTATGACACACTTTACAATCCAACGACAACATTAAATTTTTGCCCATCGCGGCTTCGTTCAGCACTTGATGTCCTTGTGAAACGGATGCTTTGTCGTACCCTTCCACATAATCTGCAGTGACGACCACGCTACTCAAGTTTTTCGCCGCCGTCGGGTCGTCGTTGTCATTTACACTTACCGAATACTGGACTGGCTTTTCTGGAAAGTAAAAGGATTTATTGCCCGTAAGTTGAATATTCACCATCGGTGCTTCATTGCCGGCGGCTATCATCAGAATTGGACTTTTTACAACGCCCTCTTTATCATCTTTTACTTGTACCGATACTAAATATTCACCTGCAGTGCTAAATGTATGTTCTAAATAAGGCTCTGTTGTTGTAATATCTTGCTCGTTATTTATATTCCAGATGTAACTTAATTTATCATTTTCCGGGTCTTTAGCCTCGGCTGTTAATTTTACTTTCAATGGAAGCGTACCCGACATTTTATCCGCCGTGAGGTTTTCAATTTTTGGTGCGATGTTGCCACTGTTATAATCAATGCGGAACAAGCCGGCATCTGCATTTTGTGCAAACCAGCCATTGCCATATTCCAAACCATACAATTGTCCATCTGGTCCGACTTCCATATCAATCAACGCATTGAATTTCGTGCTGGGCATGAACGGTTCCATTTTATCAAAATCGCCATTCTCCCGCATCGTCACCACTTTTATCCAACCGCGAATCCAATCGTAAATGAACAATTTGCCATTAAAATAATCAGACAAACGGGTTTGTTCCGGAAACATATCGGTGTAATAAACCGGACCCGCCATTGCATTCCGACCACCAGAACCTACCTCTGGGAAATCAGGTGACTCTGCATACGGATACCAAATAAACGCCGGACTTACGGGTGGCAATTCTTGCAAACCCGTGTTGTTGCGCGAGTTGTTGATGGGTTTGGCTGGGTCATAAACATCTCCATTCTTATTCGTTTCATAATCGTGAATATTATACGGATAATTATTCCCAACAAAAAGGGGCCAGCCAAAATAACCCGATTTCCGCGCTTGATTCACTTCATCATATCCCCTGGAACCTCTCGTGCCTACGCTATCCGCATTTGCATCAGGACCCACTTCGCCCCAATACAAAAAGCCGTTTTTCTGGTCAACGGAGATGCGATATGGATTGCGCGTGCCCATGACGTAGATTTCAGGACGGGTTTTTTCGGTGCCTTTCGGGAATAAATTGCCATCGGGAATCGTGTAAGTACCGTCTTCATTGACTTTAATACGCAGAATTTTACCGCGCAAATCATTGGTATTACCGGAAGAGCGTCTGCCGTCGTATTGCTCATGTCCAGGGCGGTCGTCCATCGGTCCAAAACCGTGATTGGCATAAGGCTCGCCCGGCTCATCAAACGGTGTAGAATTATCGCCGGTAGAAAGGTACAACATTCGGTCTTTGCCAAAAGCGATGGAACCGCCCGTGTGGCAGCAAATCTCGCGCTGGGAGTACAATTCCAGCACCACTTTCTCAGAAGTCAGTGTATCATTTTCAAATGTAAAACGCGAAAGGCGATTGACCGACGTATCTGCTGGACTGTAAAAAACGTACACAAAATGATTTTTTGCAAAGTCGGGGTCTTTTTGAATGCCCATCAAACCCTCTTCGGCGTTCACGTTGGGCGTGTTGACCGTTTTCCAATATACATTCAGGAAACCGACTTGCTTAGTTGTATCTGACCCTTTTTTATAATATAAAATCTCTCCACGTCGCTGCGAAACTAAAATATCGAGATTAGGTAGAATCGTCATCTCCGTTGGTTCCGTAAAAATACCTTGTATCAACGCTGTTTTAGTAAAACGTTCTTCTTCTGGCACGCGCTTTGATTTAGCTTTTTTATAATCCAAAGCTTTATTTTTACCAATGGCATACTGGATTCCACCTAAAACGTGCTTCAAAAAATCCGGCTCTGCGTATGATTCGTCGGTGTGCCCGAGTGCCGTGTACCAAGCGCGACCGCCGTCGTACTCATGATACCAACTCATCGGGTGGTTATCGCCGTTCTCGCCGCCTTTGTAGCTTTTTTCGTCTATTTTCAATAAGACAGTGACATCAGGATTCAATTTTTTGAAATTATACCACTCGTCTGTGCGCTTCCACGGGCTTTTCAAATGTTTGGTAGAACCGTGCGTTGCATCTATTACATTCAAATTTGCCTCGTGTACCCCTGGCGGATGGCTTTGAAAATAACCACCGACCATGCGCCCGTACCAGCCCCACTCGTACTCGGTGTCCGTAGCCGCGTGAATGCCCACAAAGCCGCCACCCGACTGGATGTAGCGTTCAAATTCTGCCTCTTGGTAACTGTTTAGAACATTCATGGTAGTGCTGAGAAAGACGACTGCTGAGTAATTCTTCAAACTATCTTCCGTGAAGTAATTCGCATCAGACGTAGTATCCACCTGGAATTTATTTTCCTGTCCCAGCTTCATAATCGCCGCCTTGCCCGCCGGAATGGACGAATGCACAAAGCCCGCCGTTTTGGTGAAAACCAAAATACGAGCCGGTGTGGAGCGATTGTTACAACTTTGGAAAATGAAAATGGAAAGCAAAACTGCTATTGGGAGAAAATTGAAACGTGTATTCATTGCAAAATAATGATTGGTTTGTTAGAATTCAGACAGCCGAAAATAGTCTTTTTTTCAGATGTACCCGTAGAAATTTTAAATTGGGCATCAACTTTTTTAAATATTAGAATTTGTCTAAATA
>CAZJXN010000259.1:0-4384 GCA_964549655.1 uncultured Saprospiraceae bacterium | reverse complement strand
TATTAGACGATAGATTTTAGACCGCTCTTGATTTTGAAGTTTTCTGTAAATTTTAATTCAAATGGGAGGCAAAATGTCCAAGTTATAAAATCTATCGTCTAAAGTCTACTGTCTAAAAAAAGATATGTTAATAAGCAATCCGACCACGGAACAAGTAGGAGAAAAGGAATATTCCATTCTGAATTTGGGTCCCACGCACCCAGCGACGCATGGTATTTTCCAAAATGTAATAAAACTCGATGGCGAAATCGTAATGGAAGCGGAGTCCACGATTGGCTACATTCATCGCGCGTTTGAAAAAATTGCGGAGCATCGTCCATTCTATCAGATTCCGCCGCTTACTGACCGCATGAATTACTGCTCCTCGCCCATCAACAATATGGGTTGGCACATGACGGTGGAGAAACTTATCGGTTGTGAAGTGCCGAAGCGGGCGCAATATATGCGGGTGATTATCATGGAGTTAGCTCGTATTTCCGATCATTTGATTTGTAACACAATTATCGCTGCGGACACTGGTGCCTTGACGGGTTTCTTATATATGTTTCAATATCGGGAACTGATTTACGAGATTTATGAAGAGATTTGCGGGGCGCGTTTGACGACGAATATTGGTCGAATCGGCGGTATGGAGCGCGATTTTTCACCTACAGCTTGGGAGAAATTGCAACGTTTTATGAAAGAATATCCTGAAAAACTTCGTGAATTCAACAAACTCGTGGTGCGCAACCGCATTTTCATGGATAGAACGATCGGTACAGGTCCGATTACCGCGGAAAAGGCATTAAACTACGGTTTCACAGGTCCAAATTTACGCGCAGCCGGAGTTGATTATGATGTGCGTGTAATAAATCCGTACTCTTCTTATGAAGATTTTGAATTTGATATTCCACTCGGAACTGCAGGTGATACATATGACCGTTTTATGGTGCGTTCAGAGGAAATGTGGCAGAGTTTGCGCATTATAGAACAAGCGATGAAGCGACTGCCAGATGGACCGATTCATGCGGATTTGCCAGAATATTATTTACCGCCGAAAGAGCAAGTTTATAATAATATGGAAGCGCTTATTTACCATTTTAAAATTGTAATGGGCGAAACGGAAGTTCCAGTGGGTGAAGTATATCACGCAGTGGAAGGTGGCAATGGCGAGTTGGGTTTCTATTTAATCAGTGATGGTGGGCGTGCACCGTATCGGTTGCATTTTCGTCGTCCGTGCTTCATTTATTATCAGGCTTACACCGAAATGATAAAAGGTGGAATGTTATCGGATGCTATTATTACATTGAGTAGCATGAATGTAATAGCGGGTGAGTTGGATGCTTAAAATTGTGTTCATGTTTTTATGTGTTCGGGTGTTCATGTCCCGCATCACACGAACACTTGAACACAAAAAAACGAGTGAAATAAAGTTTACAACTGCAAATAATGTGTTCAGGCGTTCATGTCCGCTCGCCCGAACACGTTAAATCGAACACAAGAACACATGAATACACGAACACAAAAAAATGGGTGAAATACAGTTTTCAGAAAAAACAATGACTCAAGTACAAGACTTGTTCAAACGCTACCCGAAAGGCAAAGGCAAGTCGGCGATATTGCCCATTTTGCACTTAGCACAGGGAGAGTTTGAAGGCTGGCTAAGTGTGCCGGTGATGGATTATGTGGCTTCTATTTTGCAAATTCATCCGATTGAGGTGTATGAAGTGGCTTCGTTTTATTCGATGTATAACCTCAAGCCGGTCGGTCGTTGCCACATTGAAGTGTGCCGCACGAGTTCTTGCTGGCTGATGGGCGCGGAGGATATTATTCGGCATTTGGAACAAAAGTTAGGCATTGAAGTTGGGGAAACCACGTTTGACGGGCAATTTACATTGAAAACAGTGGAATGTCTCGGTGCTTGCGGCTACGCGCCCATGTTTCAAGTGGGCGATAAATATTATGAAAACTTGACGATTGAAAAACTGGACGAATTGATAGAAGTATTCAGGAATGAATATGCGGAGCAGTATTCGGCTTATTTGTAAGGATGGTACACTGATTGTTACGATGTTTAAGATTTAACTAACTTTTAGACATAATGTATCATAATCACCTTAAAAAAATCAGTGTTTTATTAAGATTTAAGAGTTATGGGCAGAAAGTTATTATTAGAAAAAGACCACATTCCGGGCATTCAGGGTTACGAGGTGTATCGTCGGGAAGGCGGGTATGCTTCAGTGGAGAAGGCGTTGAAGGAAATGTCGGCGGAGTTGTTGGTGGAAGAGGTGAAAAAATCGGGTCTGCGGGGTCGCGGTGGTGCGGGTTTTCCAACGGGATTGAAGTGGTCGTTTTTGGCAAAGCCGGAAGGTGTGCCGCGTCACTTGGTTTGTAATGCGGATGAATCGGAGCCGGGAACTTTTAAAGACCGGTATTTGATGGAGCGGCTTCCGCATTTGCTCGTCGAGGGCATGATTGTGTCGTCGTTTGCGCTGGGCGCGAATCTGTCGTATATCTACATTCGGGGGGAGTATGCGTACATTTATAAAATTCTGGAACGGGCAATCCAGGAGGCGTACGCGGCGGGTTGGCTCGGGCAGAATATTTTAGGGACGGGGTACTCGCTCGATTTGCACATGCACATTGGCGCGGGGGCCTACATCTGTGGAGAGGAGACGGCGTTGTTGGAAAGTTTGGAAGGCAAGCGTGGGAATCCAAGGATCAAACCGCCATTTCCGGCAGTTTCGGGCGTGTGGGGAAGACCGACGGTGGTGAATAATGTGGAGACGCTGATGGCGGTGGTGCCGATTGTGAATCTGGGCGGCGATGCATACGCACAAATTGGCTTGGGTAAGTCAACGGGAACGAAACTAATTTCAGCGAGCGGACATATTAATAAGCCGGGCGTTTATGAAATTGAGATGGGCGTTCCGGTGGAAGAATTTATTTATTCGGATGAATATTGTGGTGGCATTCGCAATGGTAAGGAACTGAAAGCAGTGGTAGCAGGAGGGTCGAGTGTGCCGATTTTGCCAAAGGAATTGATTTTGAAAACGGCGGCGGGCGAGCCACGTTTGATGACGTATGAAAGCTTGGCGGATGGCGGTTTTCAGACGGGCACGATGTTGGGTTCGGGCGGTTTTATTGTGATGGATGAGAGTACGAGTATTGTGAAGAATTTATATACATTTACGCGGTTTTATCACCACGAAAGTTGTGGTCAGTGCTCGCCGTGCCGGGAAGGAACGGGCTGGATGGAGAAGATTTTGCACAATATTTTGGATGGACACGGCACGATGCGGGATATTGATTTGCTGTGGGATATTCAGACGAAAATAGATGGACGCACGATTTGTCCGCTGGGCGATGCGGCGGCGTGGCCCGTGGCGAGTGCGATTCGGCATTTTCGGAGCGAATTTGAAGATTATATTTTGAATCCGCAAGTGGATGTGCGGCATTATTATCGGTTGCGGGGGATGGAAGCGCCGAGGGAATTTGCGATGGCGTAAAGTTGTTATTGGTGATTTGTTATTTGGCGCTTGGGACTTAATGAAACACGGATTTTCACGGGTGCGACGGATGGTGGACGGATTTTTTGCGCTTGTTTTTGCCCTCATAGCATTTTTTACCGCAGAGCGCGCAGAGATTTTCGCAGAGGGCGCAAGGGCTCTTGTAGATGTAGCGTGATTTTGGGAAATAGTTTTAACGTTATTTTTTTGAAAACGGGTGTCGCGTGAGGGATAGGAGCGATACCGACCGTAGGAAGGTAAGAGCGGATAGCCCGACCCCGCTGATTAGAATTGTTTTTTTGAAATAGGATGATGTTGGCGGGGGCACGCCCAAGTGAAACCGCAAAATGTAAAACTCGAAATGTAAAATGTAAAAGGGTGGAACGTGAAACTTCCAAACTTCCAAACTTTAAAAGAAATATGCCGAAAGTAACGATAGATGGGACGGAAATAGAGGTGCCGAATGGGACGACCATTTTGCAGGCGGCTCGCATGATTGGTGGGGACTTGGTGCCTCCTGCCATGTGTTATTATTCTTCTTTGCCGACGAGCGGTGGTTATTGCCGCACTTGTCTGGTGAAGGTGGCGCAAGGCTCGACGGCGGACCCGCGACCGATGCCGAAATTGGTGGCTTCGTGCCGTACGAATGTGATGGACGGAATGGTGGTGCAAAATGTGACTTCGCCCGAAGTGCTGGAAGCGCGCGCGGGGGTGGTGGAGTTTTTGTTGATTAATCATCCGTTGGATTGTCCGATTTGTGACCAAGCGGGGGAATGTCATTTGCAGGATTTGGGGTATGACCACGGGAAGGCGAATACGCGGTATGAGTTTGACCGGCGCACGTTTGAGCCGATTGATATTGGGGATTTTATTCAGTTGCACATGACGCGGTGCAT
>CAZJXN010000258.1:0-4390 GCA_964549655.1 uncultured Saprospiraceae bacterium | reverse complement strand
TTTCAAAGAACTGGGAGGTCATTTTCACCTAACTAAAAGTGTACGGCTGGAAATTTTCTTGTTAGCATTGGCAAATGGAGATAGCTCTTCTTCCCGAAATCCGCTATATTTGTAAGAAAACAGTAGCATTACAAGATATGACTGCATTACAAAAAGCCGCCGTATTGTAGGAAAAATATTGCAGTAAAAAAAATCGTCAGCACCTCCCACATTTAGGAAACGCTGACGATAGGAGACTAAAAAAAATCCGACTCGGATTACTTCTTCGACGGTGGCATGATCACTTTGTCAATGATATGCACTACGCCGTTTGATGCTTCTACATTGGCGGCAGTTACGTTGGCATCGTTAATCATCACGCTTCCGTTTGCACCCAATTTAACGGTGGCGTTGGCACCATTCACCGTTGCAGGTGTCATGCCGTCAGTAAGATCGGTAGAGCGTACTGCGCCTGATACCACGTGATAAGTCAGGATGGCTACCAATTGGTCTTTGTTTTCGGGCTTCAGCAGATTGTCAAGCGTACCAGCAGGCAATGCTGCAAAAGCAGCATTAGTCGGCGCGAATACGGTAAAGGGACCTGTGCCTTGCAGCGTTTCTACCAATCCGGCAGCTTGTACAGCTTGTACCAGGGTGGATAAATCCGGTGTTTGAGAAGCAAGTGCTACAATGTCATTGGTGGCTGCGGGAGCCGTTTCGGTTGCCATGGTGTCTTGCATGGTTTCCGTTTCAGCACTCTGGTTCGGTGTGGTAGGTGTTCCACAAGCACTCATCAACACGATGAGCAGAAAAAAGAGGATTGATTTCATTGTTGTAATTTTAGTTTACTAATGCTAAGGCTTAAACCGGCTTTTGAACACATTGTTTAAAAAAATACAGTTTAACAGATACTCGATAAAAAGGAAGGAGTCAAATTTTGGCATACTGCCTCATGCCAGAGCGATTTGCGCTCTTTACGTTTCATATTGACCACATTATCAGTCTAATGCATGGTGGCAGTTGGTAATCAATTGATTTACATGATCTTAAAAAGATTTGAATACGTCGTTTTAATTTTATTTTAGTATTAGAAGGTGTCATTTATGGAACAACGCCTATTGGGGAAGCTACGATTAAAATGTTTCAATTCAACGAAGTAGAACGTATTTTGGAATGGAAATTATTATTGGAATCGGGTTTTATTAAATTGTAATGATAAAACAATCGTCGAATGGAACAAATAAGCAATTATCAAAATATTATAACGGAATTATTAAAAGAATATGCTTCTTACAAACTGGCAACGCCCGGCTTGGAAATTTGAGCGATTTGTGTATAGTTTTTGAATATCAAATGATTCGCACCGTTTCAAATCCAAAATTTATTGGCAGTTATCCTTACTTAAAAAGTTAAAAACAAAAGCCTTCCAAAATTCTAAAATTCCGGAAGGCTTGAATCCTCCTATCTTCCTATCCTCCCCTAATTATTTCCGCCCAAAATCAGCGGCAACCCGTCGCCATTGCCACCGATGATGATGACTTTAGAATTGGGCGAATTCGCTAATTGCATGGTTGCTTCTATTCCTTTGTCTTTCAGGATTTTATCAGATAAACTGGCAGTCAGAATCTGGTTGGACTTTGCTTTTGCTTCGGCTTCGATGATGCGGCGCTCGGCTTCTTTGCGTTCCTGGGCGAGGATGTATTCATATTTCAAAGCAGATTGTTCGGCTTGAATTTTTTCCTCAATCGCCGTGCGCACTTTCTCTGGCAATTCGATATTGCGAATCAAAATGGCGCGTAATTCAATATAATTCGTGTTCAGGGTAGCTGCCAAATCTTTCTGGATTAACATCTGCACTTCGTCGCGCTTGCTGGAATACAATTCTTCAGGCTGATACCGACCGATGATTTTTCTTACCGAGGAGCGGGCTTCCGGGCGCACGAGCAGGTCGAGATACACTTTGTCTTTTCCAAATTTTTCGTTCAAATAGCCGATTTGATTATATTTCGGATTTACACGTACCGTCACGTCCACTTTTATCGTCAAACCATTGCTGGACAGCACATCCATGGATTCTTCGAGTTGTTGCTCGCGCACGTTGTACAGGTACATCGTGTTCCACGGCGAAATGACATGAAAACCGGGCGTGAAAATCTTGTCTTTTTGTAAGCCGCCACTGAATCGCTCGAACAGCACGCCGCGCTCGCCGGAATCAATAGTGAGGAAAGTCGCATTGGAGAACACCAACACCACGATGAGAATGATAAACACCAAAATACCGGTGGTGATTAATTTACTTTGTTTCATTTTTATTGACATTTTATAAAAGCTCGTTTTGAATAGCAACGTACATTTAACCCATTGAGTTTCAATTGCTAAAATTACAAATAAATAGTTCGACGAAGGGCTACTTTTCTGATTATAAAGGTATCAACTCTTGCACGAATGAGAAGGAATTTTTCGACCATTCGCGTTCTATAAAACCTATACAGCACTTATTTTAGGTATGAGAAATTTATTTACCTTAGCGATTCTTTGAGATATTAGATAATAGACTTTAGACTTTAGACGAATTTTTGTTTAAAGTTACTCCAAGGCCGTTTATTGTCTAATGTCTATTGTCTAACACTAAAGTCTTTAAAAATGAAACAATTCGTCACTTTTGCTATCATCGCCGCTTTTGTAATCGCTTGTGGCAATGAGAAAAAAGACGCTGCCACTGCGGAAACCACTACTACTCCAACCGTGGCTTCAGGTCCGGACGGTGAAAAAATTTACAAGCAATACTGCGTCACTTGTCATGGTTTGTATGGAGATATGGGCGCAAGCGGCGCAGCGAATCTTGCCGAATCCAAACTTTCTGCGGAGGAGCGCATCGCTGTACTAAATAACGGTCGCACTGGCACTGCAATGGTCAGTTTCAAAGGTATTTTGAAAGAAGACCAAATCAAAGCCGTAGCGGAATATACGCTTAAGCTCAAAAAGTAAAATTGTGTTCAAGTGTTCGGGTGCGCAAGTGTTCGTGTACGCGCTCACTTGAATACCTGAACACCTGAACACATGAACACAACAAGAGTGTTGGGCTTGATGTCGGGCAGCTCGCTTGATGGCTTAGATATTGCTTTTTGTGAATTTCAGTTTGCAAATAAGACGCTCCATAATTGGCAGATTTTGCAAGCGGAGACGATGCCGTATTCCGAAGATTGGCAAGCGCGTTTGCGCAATTTGCCAAATGCAAATGGGCGGGACCTAGCGCTGGCACACGCGCATTTCGGGCAATATGTGGGGGAGTTAGTGACTGTTTTTTTAGAAAAATATGCCATTCAACCAGAATTTATCGCTTCGCACGGGCACACGATTTTCCATTTTCCAATTCAAAAAATGACGCTTCAGATTGGCGACGGCGCAGCAATTGCGGCTGTGACAGGCTACAAAGTGGTTGCTGATTTCCGAACGATGGACGTAGCACTCGGTGGACAAGGCGCGCCAATGGCTCCGATTGCCGACCAATATTTATTTTCAGAATATGATTTTATGTTGAATCTCGGTGGCATCGCCAATATTACAGCGAATGTAAATGGAAAATATATTGCTTTCGACATTGGCGGTGCGAATCAGGTTTTGAATAAACTGGTGGAACCCCTCGGTTTGGAATATGATGAAGGTGGACGATTAGCGGCAAGCGGAAAATTGAACGAATCTTTATTACAACAAGCCAATGCGCTTCCCTACCATCACGAAACCTATCCTAAATCACTCGGCAATGACTGGGTACGCGAGCAGTTAATTCCCATCTATACCCAATTCGATGCGCCCGTCGAAGATAAATTACACACGGCTTGTGTTCAAATTGCGCGACAAACGGCGAATGATATTACACAACTCATTCAACAGGAAAATTTTACAAAACCCACTTACCGTTTGCTGGCTACGGGCGGTGGCGCATTCAATCATTTTTTAATACAATGTTTACAAACTGTTTGTAACGAACATTTTACAATTGAAATAATTGTGCCAGATGCAGCTGTTATCGGTTTCAAAGAAGCGGCGATGATCGCATTGGCAGGCGTATTGCGCATAGAAAAGTTGCCAAATTTTATTGCTTCCGTCACGGGCGCAAGGCAGGATGCGATTGGTGGAGCGATTTATGAGACGCAGAGAAAAAGGGACTAAGAGACCAAGTAAAAGGGACGGAGAGACTACGCGACTAAGTGACGAGCGATTCTAAATACCAAGTACCAAGTACTAAATACCAGTTAGGAATTTCACATCCAGTTTCGTTCTACCATTGTCAAACTAAATTCATTATCAACACCTTATAAAACGATGAGCCTCTTACTGCAAATCAATTGGCATGATATGTTTGTGCCATCCACCTCTTTATTAGAAATTATTATTCGTGGTAGCATTA
>CAZJXN010000257.1:0-4437 GCA_964549655.1 uncultured Saprospiraceae bacterium | reverse complement strand
ACTTATGTTTCAAAACAACCTAAAAATCGCCCTGCGCACCTTGCGCAAAAACAAAATTTATACCATCATCAATATCGTTGGCTTAGCGGTGGGCATTGCTGCCGTGTTGCTGCTCTTTCACATGGTGACGTATGAATTAAGTTTCAATAAAAATTTCAAACACTACGACCGCATCGTGCGCGTGGTGTCAGTAGAAAAAAGTGCGGAAGAAGGCGAAATCCCGGATGTCTGTATTCCCATTCCGGCGATGGATGCCATGCAACAAACGACGAGCCAATTCGAGCTGATGAGTCGGGTGCATGAGGTGTGGGCAACGCTCACGATTCCGAATCCGGCAGGTAGTGCGCCGCTCAAAAAACTGAGTATGACACCTCGTGAAACTGCCTTTTTTGCGGAAGCTGCATTTATTCAAATATTTGATTTTCAATGGCTTGCGGGAGATGTTGCTACCGCGTTGAAGGAGCCGGGCGCGATTGTGTTGACCCAAACTTGGGCGGAGAAATGTTTTGGTAATTGGAAGGATGCAATGGGAAAAACGGTGCTGATTGATAATCTAATTCCAGTAGAAGTGAAAGGTGTGGTGATGGATTTGCCGAGTAATTGCGATTTTACATTCCCGTTTTTAGTGTCGTATCCGACTTTAAAAGCAAATCCTGACAATTTTCGGTACGATGAACGCTGGGGCAGTTGCAGTTCTAACAATCAGGTATACGCTTTATTACAGGACCCCGGTCAATGGAATGCCGCGAATGCCAGCCTTGCTAAAGTGGGCGAAAAAGAGTACACCGATAAATCGGGTAAACGAGACCGTTTTCACCAGTTGCAGCCGCTTTCGGATTTGCATTACAATGCAGATTATGGCAATTCGGGGACACACGTCATTAGCAAAAACCGATTGAATGTATTGAGCGCTATCGGAGCCTTGATTCTGATTTTGGCGTGTTTTAATTTTATCAATCTTGCTACCGCACAGGCGACGCTGCGTGCCAAAGAAGTGGGCGTACGCAAAACGCTGGGTAGCCGTCGAGGGCAGTTGATTGGACAGTTTATGAGTGAAACGGGATTGATTGTATTGATTGCGGTCGCGCTGGGTTCCAATCTCGCTTATTTTGCCGCGCCGTTGTTGAAACACATTTCGGATGTGCCCGATACCTTGCCGTTTTTCTCCAATCCACTGGTTTGGGCTTTTTTAGCAATGATAACAGTGAGTGTGACTTTATTGGCAGGACTATATCCAGCGATAGTTTTGGCAGGTTTTCAACCGATAAAGGCTTTAAAAAACAATTCTTTGGCAGGTGGTAAAGGTGGTAATTCTTTGCGCAAATCACTCGTAGTCCTACAATTTACCATCGCGCAAGGCTTGATTATTGCGGCGATTATTACTATTTCTCAATTAGATTATATTCGTTCCCGCGATTTAGGTTTTAATAAAGATTTGGTTTATACTTTTTCTTTTAATTCAGATAGTACGACGACTGCCCGTCTAACCGCACTTGAGCAACGGCTGTTGGAAATTCCCAACATTGAATCTGTCAGTTTAAGCAGTGACCAACCGCTTTCTGGCAATACTTGGTCGTCCAACTTCCGCTACGGCTCGCACCCTGAAGATGAGCCTTTTCATATTACGATGAAATTGTGTGATGCTAATTATCAAGAGACTTACGGAATTCGTCTGCTTGCTGGTAAATGGTTTGCACCTTCCGACACGATGCGTCAGACGGTGGTGAATATGACCACGTTGCGAAAACTCGGCATTCGAGACCCGCAAGAGGCGATTGGGCAAAAACTACGCATGGGCGGTAGCACGGTGCTTGACATTGTCGGCGTGGCAGCAGATTATCATACCCACTCTTTTCGAGAGGAACACCAACCGTTACTCATAACGACCAGCAAAGAATATTATTCGGAAGCCGGCGTAAAAATACGCCCGAATGACCTCGCTGCTACGACCGCCGCTATCCAAAATGCGTTTGACGAAGTATTGCCCGAACAGGTCTTTTCCGGCAGCTTTTTAGATGAAAGTATTGCTAAATTTTATAGAGATGACAATCGGCTTTCCGCTACCACCAAGGGTTTTGGCTTTCTAGCAATTCTGATTTCGTGTCTTGGTTTGTTTGGACTGGCTACGCACGCCGCTGCCCAGCGCGTCAAAGAAATCGGCATTCGTAAAATATTAGGTGCTTCGGTTTTGAATGTAGTTGGATTGTTGTCGAAAGACTTTTTGAAATTAGTGTTGATTGCGCTCATTATCGCTTCGCCGCTCGCTTGGTTTTTTATGAACAAATGGTTAGAGAATTTTGCGTATCGCACGAGTATTCAATGGTGGATATTTGTAGCAGTAGGCGTATTGGCAGTGGTAATCGCGCTGGTAACGGTGAGTTTTCAGGCGATACGAGCAGCAGTGGCGAATCCAGTGGAGAGTTTGAAAAGTGAGTAAGCTGTAGGCGACACCTCCTAATCATAAGTGCATTAGTATAACCATACAAAAAAGAAAGTATGTTTCAAAATTATTTTAAAATCGCCCTCCGCAACCTCTGGAAAAACCGAACTTTTACGTTTGTAAATGTCATCGGCATTGCATTTTCCATTACAGCGTTTCTATTTATTTTAGAATATATAAGTTTTGAACGAGGGGTAAATACGTTTCATAAAAATTTGCCCAATCTTTACCGCGTACTGTCGCAGGACAAAATGGGCAAAACCTATGGCTACAGCCAGTCGGCACTGGCAAGCACCTTACAACAAAATTTTGGCGAAGTGAAATCCTATTGCCGCATTGCCGAAGACATTGCAAACGGTATTGTCACGTATTCGCAGCAAGCAGGAGGGCAAAATGTGCAGTCCTTTCGGGAAGAAAATGCTATTTACGCCGATGCTGACTTTTTTAAATTATTTAGTTTCCCCATCATAGCGGGCAATGCTTCTTTACAACAAGCGAATACCGTAGCGATTGCGCGGTCGCAAGCCAAAAAATATTTTAATACCGATAACGCGATTGGTAAAATGTTGACCCTGCACAATCAATTTGGCACGACGTCTTACACCGTTTCTGCCGTTTTTAAAGATGTTCCCAAAAATTCCGATTTACAATTTGATATGGTTTTTGCCTTGCAAACCCTTGCTAATCCTGCAAATTTGAATGGCAATATCTGGGCGGATTTAAATAGCTGGGATAGCTATTTTGTAAAAACCTACCTTTTATTAGCCAATAATTCGGATTATAAAGCCTTAGAAAAGAAGATTAATGCCTTTAAAATCAAAATGTTTCCCGAATCTAAAGACCTACCGCCTTTGCTCCAACCCATGCGGTATATGCACTTAGGTAAAAATTTAAATGAAAACTATGATACGTTTGGCAATTTGGGTTTTGTTTATCTGATTGGTAGCATCGGATTATTAATTTTAATCATTGCTTGGTTAAATTATATCAATCTTTCTACCGCCAGTTCGCTCAAACGTGCCAAAGAAGTGGGTATTCGCAAAGTCGTCGGGGCGAATCGCGGGCAACTCGCGGGGCAGTTTTTGGGCGAATCTTTGTTGCTAAATTTAGGAGGATTTGTAATAGCTGCCGGATTGGTGCAAATACTTCAGCCAGGCTTTAATCAATTGATTGGCAAAGACTTATCTGCCTGGGTTTTACTGCAAAATAGCGCATGGATTTTCGGACTGCTTTTATTACTCGCCGGCTTGATGGTGTCGGGTGGCTATGTTGCTTACATTTTGTCGGGTTTCCCTACGGCTGATACGCTCAAAGGCACGTTTAGCAAATCCCTTAAGGGTGTGCTGCTACGCAAGTCTTTAGTCGTTTTTCAATTCACTATTTCCGTCGTTTTAATAGCTGCTACGCTGATATTATATCGGCAATTACAATTTATGCAAAATCAAAACTTGGGAGTGAGTCTGGAACAGCGCGTCGTCATCACTGCGCCAGAAGTCGTCGAAGAAGGCACGTATAAGCCCAAAAGTATTGCGTTTCAAAATGAAGTAGCTCAATTGCCCTTTGTAAAAAAATACAGCAACGCTGGGGTCGTACCGGGTAATGATTACAATTTTTCCACCGCAGGCATCACGCGCCTCAACCCCAATCCCGAAGATGACAAAAAAGATTATAAAATGGCTATTATTGATAATTTCTATTTAGATGCTTATGATATTAAATTGGCAGCTGGTAATAACTTTACTTCCGCGATGTGTGAAAAAGGTTGGGGCGAGAGCCACAAAGTAATGATTAATGAAAAAGCGGCGGCGGCATTCGGATTTGTATCGGCGGCGGCGGCAGTCGGGCAGCAAATCCTTTGGGGAGTACCTTTTGAAATAGTGGGCGTGGTGAAAGATTACCATCACCAATCGTTGCGACAAGCGATTGACCCGATCATCTTTCTGCCTCGTGCTTACACGGGTAACACGATGGTATTGCTACCCACCAACCAAATTCAA
>CAZJXN010000256.1:0-4440 GCA_964549655.1 uncultured Saprospiraceae bacterium | reverse complement strand
AATCAAAACTATGCAAACACAAGAACCATCCACCTTCCAGCGCATTAGCAATTGGCTTAAGCAATCGCTTTTTGTAAAATTATTATCTATTGGCTTTATTATTTTGCTACTTATGATACCGAATAGCATGATTCAAAGTCTCATTTATGAGCGGCAACAACGCCAAACAGAAGCCATCCGTGAGGTAAGTAACGCGTGGGGCGCGCCGCAGACGATTGTAGGACCGGTGCTGATGCTGCCGTATAACCGTTGGGTCGAGTACGCGGATGGAAAAAAAAGTGCTGTGCAGGAAATCGCCCATTTTTTACCCTTGAAGTTGGAAGTAGAAGGAGATGCCCGCCATGAAATTCGGAAACGCAGTATTTTTGACGTGATTTTGTACCAAGCAGACCTTACGCTAAAAGGGGTTTTTGAACAGCCCGATTTTGTAAATCTCCACATTGACCCACGAGATGTACTTTGGGACCAAGCGAAATTATCGGTCGGCATTTCTGGCATGACGGGTATCAAAAGCAATATCAATTTGGATTGGGCGGGCACAACGTTGCGGATGGAATCGGGTACGACTTCTCAAAAATTATTGCCGCAAGGCGTGAGTGTAGAAGTGCCCATGCGCAACGATGGTAAGCAGTACGCCTTTGCTATCCCCCTGAAAATCAATGGCAGCGATTATTTGAAGTTAGATCCGTTGGGGAAAGAAACGCAGGTAAATTTAAAATCTGACTGGCACTCGCCGAGTTTTGAAGGCAGTTTTTTGCCCGACCAACGGGAAATAACGCCCAATGGTTTTACGGCTCGATGGACGATTCTGGACCTCAACCGCAACTATCCGCAAAGCTGGCTGGGCGAAGATTTCAAGTTGGGGGAGTCCACATTTGGCGTGCGCTTCATCCAGCCCGTGGACGAATACGCCAAAAACAATCGCTCCGCCAAGTACGCCATCCTCGTGATTGGACTCACATTTCTCATTTATTTTTTCTTTGAAACCATGCGCCGCTTTCATATTCACCCCTTTCAATATTTTCTTATTGGCTTGGCAATCAGCGTGTTCTACCTGCTTTTACTATCGCTTTCCGAGCAAATTGGTTTTAATTATGCGTACCTCGCCGCTTCCGTCGCTACCATTGGTTTGATTGTTGTTTATAGCGCTTCGGTACTCAAAAGTATACGGCTCGTCATTCAGTTGGCACTCATGCTCTCTGCTATTTATGGCTTTATTTTTATCATATTACAATTGGAAGATTATGCGCTGTTGGCAGGTAGCCTCGGTATTTTTGCAGCATTGGCGGCAGTGATGTATTATTCAAGGAAGGTGGACTGGTATAATTTGGGGGATAAAGGGGATGGGATAGTGGAGTGATGGAATAATGGAATATTAGAAGGTTGGTATTGAATATTAAGTAGCCGAGCAGAATTAAATTATAAAATAATTAAAATTAAATAACTGACTTTCAACGCGTTGAGTCCCGATAGCTATCAGGACTCAACTGCCAGCTTTAAACTGCCAACTTGCTTATATGTAAAGTATAAAATTAGTTTCTAAACTTCCAATATTCCATTTAGCTCCTTGAATTTATTTCTTTTCTTATACTTTTCATGCTGCCAATGTTTGCCATTAATACGGTTATCAATGCTAAGCCAACTACGAGGGATGCTGTAAACTTTCCGTCCTTAATAGCTAAATAAATGGAAGCAGCTAACAATATAATTAGGATACCAATGAACATCCCAACGATTCCTTTTAGCGACTTCTCTTTTTTGAGTAGTTCTTCCGTTGATAAATTCTTAAATGCGTCTTGTTTCGTATGCTGATTTTTTTGGTTTGATTATGGATAGTCTTTGTATTTGCGACAATATACGGCAACTATTTCAAAATAATTTCACAGTTGAAATTTAAGTTGTCTAATTTATACAGTGGTGTTTTTTATTAAAACTTATGAATATTTTGAAAGAAAAGATTGAAAATTGCGATTATTACATTAGTAAAGGACTGAGTGATACCCTGCCGATTCGATTCAATTGCAGTCCGGAGATTATTGTAGTCAATGTATTAAAAAATTGAATTGCATAAAATGAGTACACCAGAAGCTATAAAGGAAACAGTCAAACGGGAATACAATCAAATCATGCAAGATGTTGAAAATCAAGGCGTTGAATGGTGGCGAAGTCGCGTTTGTGAGCCAATTTACGCTGGCATACGTGACACCTACCCCGACATGAACGGCTACGTGGATGATGCGAATCTGGGTTTAGGATGTGGTTTTCCCGTCAAATATTCGGATATGAAAGTGGGCGACGCGGTGCTTGACTTGGGATGTGCAGCAGGGATTGATAGTTTTATTGCAAGGCAAGTGGTGGGTGAACAGGGAAGCGTGATTGGGATGGATATTACCCCTTTTCTGATTGAACGGGCACGGCGCACTGCAGAAAAACTCGGTTATCAAAACGTGACTTTTATAGAGGGCGATATTGAAGCTATTCCATTGGAAACCAACCAGATAGACGTGGTTATTAGCAATGGCGTGTTTAGTTTGGTGCCGCACAAGGAGCGCGTTTTCGCTGAAATGTACCGCGTACTCAAGCCGGAAGCGCATTTTTGTGTCTCAGATTTAGTTCGTCGCAGTAAATTTCTAGATACATTACGCATTGCTACTGAACAGTTTACTGGTTGTTTAAATGGCATTTCTCATCAGGATGAGTATCTGCGCCTGATTGTGGAAGCTGGGTTTAAAAACGTTGCATTGCGCGAGGAGCGGCGTGTGCCATTGCCAGATACTTTACTAAATGAAAATCTAAATATGCAGGAAAAAATCGCTTTTTTGGAAGCGGATAAGGGGCTATTTGCTATTACCATTTATGGGGTGAAATAATAATTTTATTTATTAAAACATATCCCGTCAGACGACTCCAAGTCGTCTGACGAGATGCCACACTCATTAATCCAACGGCTTCGGCTTCACAATTGTAAATACCCTTGCAATATTAAATCCAAAGCGAATGCCGCTCAAAATATTATCCGTCCCATTTTTATCAAACCATTTATCGGTGGTTTCTGTAATAAAACCTTTATAAGTCATGTACGGCGTGTTGCTAAAATGAAACTGGAAAACATGTCCGCCAGTCTCGATGTCACAGCCAATAGAAAGGCTATTTGTATAAATATTACTAATTTGGTCTGGCAATACATAATAATATTCAGCGGTGAGTGCCACGCGCTTGCTCACTTTCTGACGGGCTGCCGCGCCAATAGCGATTACATCGTTATTATCATCTGGCGTAGGCACGAGGTTGCGATGCACGAGCGTAGGCATAATTTGCGCCGAAAAACCTTCACTAAACTTACGTCCGATGAGTATTTGATGCGTATAATACAGGCGGTCGGAGAATTTATTATCCCGTTCTGGCTCTGTAAAATTAAGTGTTTTTATCTGAAAATCAGCGAGATACACAAGCGTAATTGGCATATTGACTTTACCCGTACTTTGGCGTAGAATTTTATATTTAGCAAATCCATCAAAGATTTTTTCAAAACTATTACGTCCGATCCCTATCATAAGTCGGTCGGTCACGCCATAGTCCACGCCCATGCGCAGCGTCGCGCCATCCAATCCAAATAAGTCATAAAAACCGTCAGAAATATCAGAAAAACGATGCGAAATCTTTACATCCATTACACCGCGTGCCGTATTTTCGATGGAATGCCCATTTACAACGCGATTCGTTTTAAAAGAAGCAGTCGCATATTCGGTCGTTTCTTCTTCACCCACAAGCGATAAAAGGTCGTCTTCCTGGGCATTTAAAGTAAAAAAACTTGTGCCAAACGCAATTAATATCAATAAATATTTTTTCATAAAAAGATTTTATTATTCCAACATTCCATTATTTCTTCACTAAAGGCTGCAACTCACTATTGACCGTCACTTTCACTTCTTTTGCAATTTTATCTGATACGACTCCCGGAATTTTAATATCATAATCTGCCGTAGCAATTATAAAATTTGTATTTACTTTTACATTTTTACCTGCCACTGTTATTGTTCCGTCCGTCGTGAGCGGTTTTTGTACGCCGTGGATGTCCATTGTGCCTTCTACTTTTACTTTGTACGTGCCATCTTTACTAAAATTCACGTCTGACAAATTCTTAATCGTGCCTTTAAACGTCGCTTTCGGATATTTAGAAGATTCCATATAATTTTCATTAAAATGCTCTTGCATGAGCGCGCGCTTGAATTGGAACGCCTTAATCAATACGTTACTTTCCAACTTTCCGGTTTGCGCATCCATTACAACTGTGCCTGTATTAGTCTGAGCGTCAATGTCTTCCAGCGATGTACCCGCGTGAAAACTCATGGAAGCCGTTTTAGAATAAAATTTTCCTTGTGCATTTACATTTATTGTAATGGTACAAAGTATTAATAAAATAAACAGCGCGTTTTTCAT
>CAZJXN010000255.1:0-4485 GCA_964549655.1 uncultured Saprospiraceae bacterium | reverse complement strand
ATGCAAGAAGTGAGCCAAGGGCAGGGAAGAACGGTGTTGTTTGTGAGTCATAATATGGCTGCGGTGAAATCGTTATGCAAAAAAGGATTGGTGTTAGAAAAAGGTAATTCAGAATTTCTTGGAGATCAATTAAGTGCAATTTCTTATTATCAAACTGCGCAAGATGTTGAAAGTAAATTTGAATATGTAGGTGGTTTGGATAATGCTCCAGGTAATGAAAACATTCGCCTCTTAAAATTTGATGTTAAACCGCTTATTGGAGAACTGATTAGTATTTCTAGTGGATTTGAATTTGAAATTAAATTTTTCAATGCACGGGAAGGTATAAATTTGGATATTACATTTGAATTAGAAACAATTGATAATATTGTCATTTTTCATCATGGTACAATTATTTCTGGTAAAAAAGATTCGGAGAAAGGTACTTATGTGGTAAGAGGCATTATGCCATCCAATCTCCTTAATGCAGGAATATATTCATTCAATCTTATTTTTGGTGAAAATCAACGTTATGAGCTTTATAAGATTAGGAGTTTTACACAATTTGAAATATTAAATGAAATGGCTGGCAGTAATTCAAGTGCATTGCCAGGACTTATACGACCCCATATTACTTATAATAGTTATTTTCTCCAAGAAGTTTAATTATAGTTTTGCAGCCTGAAATAATAGCATTACCAAAGATTCACGATGAACGAGGCAATCTATCTTTTATTCAATACGTACAGTCTATTCCATTTAGTATTGAGAGGGTTTACTGGATTTATGATGTGCCAGGAGGAGAAAAACGTGGAGGACATGCCTTTAAGACTAATCATGAACTTATTGTAGCGATCTCCGGCAGTTTTGAAGTAGAAACCCAAGACGGACAACAAAACCAGTTATTTCAGCTCAATCGCTCTTATTATGGCTTACTAATACCAGCAGGCTACTGGCGCGAGATAAAAAACTTTTCAACCAATTCCTTTTGTTTAGTATTAGCTTCCACAACTTATAATCTTGACGACTACATACGCGACTTTGATGCATTTTTGGAATTCCGCCGAGTTACTTAAAATTTCTACGGTATATCATTGTGATTTAATTGAATTACCGAAAATCTACAGCAATACTGGAAGTTTGACAGCAGTCAACAGCAAATTAGAAATTCCCTTTTCTATCAAAAGGGTTTATTATTTATATGATATCCCCAGTGGAGAATCAAGAGGCGGACACGCACACAAAGAATTGTATCAAATAGTCATTGCAGCAAGTGGCTGTTTTGATATCATTTTGGATGATGGTAGAGTGAAACGCACCATTACACTTAATCAACCTTTTAAAGGCTTGCTTATTGTGCCGGGCATTTGGCGAGAACTCGCTAATTTTTCATCTGGAGCTATTTGTTTGGTACTTGCTTCAGAAATTTATCTGGAAGAAGATTACATAAGGGATTATAATGAATTTCAAAAATTAAAACGATGAAGCCTCAGCAATTAATTCTCTATGGTATTGGCGAAACAGCAGAGATTGCATATGAATATTTTACGCACGATTCCGATTATGAAGTCGTTGCTTTTACAGTGGACAAGCCATATCTTGACCGCGAATCCATGTGTGGTTTACCAGTTCTGCCTTTCGAGGACATAGAGCAGCAATTTTCTCCTGCTCATTTCAAAATGTTTGCTGCAGCTACTTATAATAAATTAAATCGTGTGCGGGCACGTATGTATCAAAATGCAAAAACTAAGAACTATCAAATGGCTAACTATATCAGTAGTAAAGCTTTTGTTTGGCACAATGTAGAAATGGGAGATAATGTATTTATTTTTGAAATGAATGTAGTACAACATAAAGTTAAAATTGGAAACAACGTCATATTGTGGAGTGGCAACCATATAGGGCATCAGACTGTATTGGAAGATCATGTGTATGTATCTTCACACTGCATCATTTCTGGTTTTTGCCATATTGGGGCTTACTCCTTTTTGGGTGTGAACAGCACGTTTAATGATAATATAAAGCTTGGTAAAGACAATATTGTAGGTAGCGGAGCGCTTATCGTAAAAAACACAGAGGCGGCTCAACTAATGATGGGTGCACCAGCACGACCTGCTGCTAAGACACCTTATGAAGCATTTAATGTAACGGAAGAATGGGTATGAAATTTAAAAAACAGGGACTCATTTATTGCCCATCTGGAGAGCTAGGCTGGAACAAACGTTTTTTTATGACTCCAACTCCTGTACGCCTTAATGAAGATATTATTCGCATTTATGGTGGAATGAGAGATGAATCAGGGGCAAGCAGAATAGGCTACATAGATGTGGGTGCAGAGAACCCATCTAAGGTTTTAAAAATTTCTAATAAGCCCTGTTTAGACCTGGGGAAACCCGGTACTTTTGATGATAATGGGGTTATACTAGGGTCTTTAATTATGGAAGACAATCATATTAAAATGTATTACGTTGGCTTTCAGTTGGTAAGCAAAGTAAAGTTTTTGGCTTTTAGTGGGCTGGCAATTAGCGAAGATGGAGGAGATACTTTTCGGAGGTATTCGGATTCACCTATCTTTGATCGGCGTAGCGATGAAATATATATTCGTGCTATCCATTCTGTTATTAAAGAGGAAAATGGTTACCGTATTTGGTATTCGTATGGAAATGCCTGGCAGCTAATTAATAATATTTCTTATCCTGTATATAAAATTAGAACAGTTAATTCTGTAGATGGAATCCATCCAAATTTGGATACTCAAAAAGATTGTATTGATGTGCAGGAAGATGAATACAGAATTGGCAGACCGACAGTTTTCAAAGAAGATGGACTTTATAAAATGTTTTACACCCGTGACACACTCTCCAAAATATATAGCCCTGGAATAGGCATTTCAAACGATGGGTTTAATTGGCAGCGTACAGATTTTGATTTTGATTTCAAACCTTCACCTAACGGTTGGGATTCTCAGATGGTGTGTTATCCAATTCTGATTAAAGGCAAGAAAGAGGAATACTTAATATATTCCGGTAATAATATGGGCGAAAGCGGGGTAGGATATGCAATTAGAGAATAATTTAGTTGTTAAAAGATATACGTTTGAATATCATACAAATTGGAATGATTTTATTCAAACTTCCAAAAATGGTACTTTTCTCTTCCACCGCGATTTTATGGAATACCATGCAGATCGCTTTATTGACCATTCATTATTGATATTTCAAGAAGACAAACTTCTGGCACTTTTTCCAGCAAATGAGAAATTTCCAGTTATTCAATCGCACGGCGGATTAACCTACGGGGGTATAGTTACAGGTTTATCAATAAGCGCAAAGGTGACTTTACAAATTTGGGAATATATTTGTGCTTACTATAAAACAGCCGGTTTTGAGGAAATTGTGTACAAAGCTCTACCCAGAATTTACCATCGCTATCCAGCAGAAGAAGATTTATATGCGCTTTTTCGTACAGGTGCACAATTGTACCGTCGAGATATTACATTTACCATTGAAAATATTAAGCGCCCTAAGCTTAGTAAAGGTCGAAAGTGGCTATTAGCAAGGGCGAAAAAATGTGGAGTGACTGTACGCGAACAATCAGATTTTAGTGCATTCATGGAACTTGAAACTGAAAATTTAAAAAAACGCTACCAAACAAAGCCAGTTCATACAGGCGAAGAAATGAATCTATTACATAGCAGTTTCCCTGAACAAGTAAATCTGTTCGAAGCTGTGGGTGAGCATGGGCAGTTACTGTCAGGTTTAGTACTTTTCATCACTGATGAAGTAGCACATGCTCAATATATTGCTTCATCAGAAGAAGGTAAAGATGCAGGTGCTTTCGATTTAATTGTTGACTACGCTCTGCAACGTTACCAACATTTGAAGTATTTCGATTTCGGAATTTCAACTGAACAAAACGGGCAATACCTAAATGAAGGACTTGCTGCTTATAAAGAAAGTTTTGGTGCGCGCGGAACGGTCTGTGATTTTTACATACAAAAACTTTAGCTTTGATAGTACCATTTTTAGATTTAAGTGCCGTTAATGCTCCTTATCGCGAAGAATTAAAAGAAGCATTTGCTCGCGTTTTGCATAGAGGTTGGTTTATCGCTGGCGCTGAATTGGAAGCGTTTGAGCAGGAATTTGCCCAATTTTGCCAAACTAAATATTGCGTCGGAGTTGCCAATGGATTAGATGCGCTTATCCTTATTTTGGAAGGCTATAAATTGATGGGCAAATTAAAAGAGGGCGATGAAGTAATTGTACCTGGCAATACTTTTATAGCAAGTATTCTAGCAATTTACAAAGCAGGGTTAAAACCTATACTTGTTGACCCGGAAGAAACTTCTTATAATTTATCCCTCGAAAATGTACACCTTGTTACAACCAATAAAACGAAAGCCATCATGGCAGTACATTTATATGGTCAGTGCGCGGATGCCATTAGATTAAGGGAATTTTGTGACCAAAATGGATTGCTGCTTATTGAAGATGCAGCACAGGCACA
>CAZJXN010000254.1:0-4538 GCA_964549655.1 uncultured Saprospiraceae bacterium | reverse complement strand
ATACTTCACCGCCGTCCGTTTATCTTTATATGCCAAATCATGATTGTAAGCTATATTAAAAAGATAAGCCGCTTTTGGATTATAATTATACGCTTTTTGATAGTGTTCAATCGCTTGCCGATACTTACCTTGTTTTTCTAAGGTCTCTCCCAGATTGGCGTAGTACGCATCTATTTTTTCGGTAATACCTAATTTGATAGCCATTTCATAATGAAATTGACTCAATTCCAACTCGCCTTTTTTGCGATAAGCGAAACCCAGATATTCGTGCGTTTGCTCCGTATCTTCTTTTCGACTTACCAAGTGTTCCAGATGAAAAATAGCTTTATCAATACTATCTAATTGTACATAGCTGATTGCCAGCAACATCTGATAAAAATCGCTGGTATCGCCTTGAGCCAGTGTTTTTTCAAGAGCTTTGGCTACGAGGTTATATTCTTTGCGTTTAATATGTAGTCGGGCTTTTATTTGCAGCAGGCGAATGTTGCTGCCGTCTATGGCTAAACCTTCGTTGAGTAATTTTTCCGCGTCATTTAATTGTCCAGCAGAGATGGCAAGCGCACTTAATTGCTCAATAATTTCAATATCAGTCGGATTCAATTGGCGCGATTGTAAGAAATAAGCAATGGCATCAGGCGTTTGTTGCAATTTGAGTGCCGCCAAGCCACATCTTTTACAAGCATAACTATTCGTAGAATCCACTTTGGCAAATGCTTGATAAAACAATAAGGCTTCGCGGTAATTATTTTCGCGTTCGTAAATAGAGCCGATGGAACTGAGGGCTTGCGTATTTTTAGAGTCCAATTTTAAAAGAGCGTTATAATGTGACTTTGCGTCAAAATAGCGTCCTAACTGGGTGCTGCAATATGCCATGCGCAAGAGGTAGTCTTTGTCGCTCGGATTTGCCTGATGACAAGCGGTGAGCAATTCCAAAGCGGCATCAAATTGATAAGCGCTGATGTATTCCAACGCCTCTTGGTATTTTTCTTGCAATGCTACTTCGTCCGTCGCCTCTTGAGCGGCTGCTTGACAAATTGTAAGAATGCCAAATAAAAAGATGCAAAATGCTCTCATATTCAACTACAAATTTTACACAACACAAAGATAAGCCAATTTTGCAGAATTTCAACTATATCTTTAGTTTTTTAACTAAAAAATTAGTCATAAAAAATGCCGCACCTTTGAGGTGTGGCACATTTAAAAAAAAATACGAATAATGTAACTATTTGTATATGTTGTCGTTAACACAATAAAGTTAGAAAAAGAGACTACATAAATAAGGTAGTAGGAAACAAACGTTCCAAAGTCAAAAAACAGAAGGGGAAAAAATTGAAAAGAATCATACTCATAGCCTTACTGTGGATAGTCGGTGTACCCGCATTCGCGCAGGAAGCGCCAAGACCAGCAATCGAATTTCAGCCCGCCAGCGGATTTTATAATGAAGCTATTGAAGTCAACTTGCAGTGCGTTGGCGCACAAATTTATTACACCTTAGATGGCAGTAAACCAACCCGTCGCGCCCGATTGTACACGCGTCCGTTTCGCATTTCCAACACCACCGTAGTCCGCGCCATTGCTTATTTGAATGGGGAACACAGCACATTTAGTGCCAGCAGTTATTTCATCCGGGAGCCGGAAACGAATTTTCCCGTCGTATCTATTGGCGTCACGCCTCGATTATTATTTGATACCCAAAAAGGACTTTTTATGCAAGGCACCTTCCTGACGGACACCGTCTCGTGGAAAATGCCCGGCGCCAATTTTTGGAGTTACAAAGAAGTCCCTGCGCACATCGAAATTTTTGAGTCCAATGGAGAAAGTGTCTACAACAGCTTGTCCGGCTTGCGTTTATTTGGTGGCATGAGTCGCCTGTTTCCACAAAAATCCATGACGCTCGTGGCACGCGAACGCTATGGCGCAAAGCGATTTGAACATCCTATTTTTGGAAAAGAAGGGTTGAACGATTTTAAATTTTTGGTGCTGCGTAATTCAGGAAGTGATTGGGGCAAAACCCATTTTAGAGATGCGTTGATGGTTGGTTTACTCGATGAATGGGATATGGATAAACAATCGTATCGCCCGTCGCACGTCTATATCAACGGCAAATATTGGGGCATTTATAACATTCGAGAGAAAATCAACCGCTATTTCATCGCAGACCATAATAAAGGTGTACACAAAGACAGCATTGATTTTTTAGAGCACAACATGATTCGGCGGCGCGGCAGTGACCGACATTACAAAAACATGATTGATTTTGTGACCGAAAATAATTTGCGCAACCCCACCAATTATGCCTACCTCCAAACCCTGATGGATGTAGACAATTTTATGAATTATCAGATTGCGCAGATTTATTTCGACAATCAAGATGCCGGCGGCAATATCAAATACTGGCGACCTCGCACCCCCGATGGACGCTGGCGCTGGATTATGTATGACACAGATTGGGGTTTTGGTTTGCATGAAGACGATGCCTATCACCATAATTCACTTGCTTTCCATACCGAACCTAATGGTCCGACCTGGCCCAATCCGGCGTGGAGCACTTTTTTATTGCGAAAATTATTAGAAAATCCAGATTTTGAACAGGCTTTTGTCAATCGCTTTGCCGACCATTTAAATATTACTTTTAATACGCCAAGAGTAGAACGAAGAATCGAAGCACTGTACAAAAACTTACTCCCCGAAATGCACCGCCACCTCAAACGCTGGCGACTCAGCCCCCGCAAATGGAAGCAACAAGTGGACGTGCTACATGCCTTCGCACAGGAACGCCCGCTCTACACGCGTATGCACCTGATGGACCGCTTCAACACAGGCGCTATCCAAACGCTGCAAATGAGCGCTACCGGCGGCGGAACGGTGCTTGTAAATGATTACGTAAAAGTAAATGACCAGCCTTTTGAAGGCAAGTATTTTGAAAATATTCCCGTCACGGTCAAAGTAATTCCACAAAATGGCTACCGCTTCTCGCATTGGGAAGGTATAGATGCGTCCAATGAAATGCGCGAATTGACGCTCCAATTAAAAGAAGAAACAACGATGATTCGAGCAGTATTCGAAAAATTTGAGCATCCATTAGCAGGTAAAATCATCCTCAATGAAATCAGTGCCAACAATCGAAAAGCGGGCGATTGGATAGAAATTTACAACCAATCTGACGAAGCAGTAAAACTCGACGGCTGGATATTGACAGACTTAAAAAATGAATTTATTTTCCCAGCGATAACGATTCCACCAAATGATTATTTAGTTATTTGTCAGGATACAAAACTATTTTACGCACAGTTTCCAACCGCTTATAACGTCATTGACGGACTGAATTTTGGCTTGAATAAACATGCCGAGCAACTCCAATTATTCGCTTCCTACGGCGCAATGGTGGACAGCATTTTTTACGAATTGCCGCCCACCGATTCTACCTTTACACTGTCACTCCTTTTGCCAACTTTAAATAATAGCGACTCCGAAAACTGGGAAATCCGCTACGGCAAAGGTTCTCCAAATGCGCCCAATCCCTACTTTTTAGAAAGCAGCATCCGCACCCGACAAAAACAATGGATGGAAACAGGGCTCGCAGCCAGCATCTTAGTCCTCGGCATATTCCTATTAATCTTGCGACAACGACGCGTTCTATAAAATCAAAAAAAAATAATCTCTTGGGCGTGCCCCCGCCGCCTGCCGAGATGTGGCGAACTTTACAAGTATGTCACATCTATGGTAGAGCGAAGGCGGGGTCGGGCTATCCGCTCTCACCTCCCTACGGTCGGTACCGCTCCTATCCCTCACGCTCCCCACGTCTCCAAAATTAAGTAAACATTTATCTTATTCTTTAACCAAGCCTTCAACTTGCAAAACATTCAACAAGTAAGGAGAATTGAATTAATGAATAATACAAATGAGGGAATGAACAAGAAATAAAGGGCAAAAACGAAAAACTTTGCGTCTTTGCGACTTTGCGTGAAAAATCTCTGCGTCCTCCTCTCTGCGACTCTACGGTTGGTCGCCTGCGCAATAGCTTTAGCGACGGCGCAAAAAAATACTATGAGGGATGTAAAAATGCAGAATTAAGAATTTTATCTTTTCACGAAAAAAATCATTCATCGGGAACTTCTCCGCGCATTTTGCAGTTTATCTCTTTGCGACTTTTCAGAAATTAATTATTCCAGCTTCGTTGAAACCCGTCAAAAAAAATTTTGACAAAAAAATAAGAGCGATTTATTGCAAATGCAATACATTCTTATATCTTTGCCGCCGCTTCAAAAGAGAGCAGTCAAGGCTAAAAGCATACCACCAAATTTTATTCTAAATATGTTCTTTTTTTTGTCTTAAAGGCAATTTAATTTTTCACAAGAATATTTTTCCGAAAAAAATTCTCAAAAAATTTGGAAAATAAAAAGAGAGCTATTATCTTTGCGTTCCATTTCAAAATAACCTTAGAAAGTTGAGGTTTTCAAATAAAGAAAATGGAAAATTTTAGAACAAAGGATACAACTCACATTAGGGTGGAGTTACTCGGGGTCGTACTTGGGGTA
>CAZJXN010000253.1:0-4616 GCA_964549655.1 uncultured Saprospiraceae bacterium | reverse complement strand
CACCAATCCCATTTCACGTTTCACCAATCCCATTTCACGTTTTACTTAATGTAGAGTTCAAATTGCGTTCTACGATTCAAACGCTTGCCTTCTGCCGTATTATTACTTGCCATCGGCTTTATTTCGCCAAAACCTTGGAAACTCATTCGCGCCGCGTCAATGCCCGAAGTAACCAAATATTCGTAGCAAGTTTTTGCGCGTTGTTCCGATAAAATCTGGTTGGTACTATTCGACCCAACGTTATCCGTATGACCAGAAATGCGCACCGAGTACGCTGGATAATCCTTCAGAATTTGTACAATCTGGTCGAGTACAGCGTAAGATTCTGATTTCAAGGTCGCTCTACCTGTTTCAAATTGAATTGCGCGCATTGCAAATTCCAACACTTTTTTCACTTCTTGTTTTAATTCAGGACAGCCTCGGTTCGTCGTTGGACCCGCTTCCGTTGGGCAAGCATCATCCGGGTCAACCAATCCATCACCATCACTATCTGGGCAACCCGCAAATGTACCAGCTTTATCAGGACAACGGTCATCTTTATCCAACACGCCATCGCCGTCGCGGTCAGGGCAACCCTGCGTAGCTATCGTACCCTTTTCGGTCGGACATTTATCCAAGTCATCTGGCACATCGTCGCCATCGCTATCGCTAATCGGACAACCTTTATTTGCTGCCGGTCCCGGCTGGTCAGGACAATCATCAAAATTATCTGCAATACCGTCGCCGTCTTTATCTGGGCAACCTTTCATCGCTGCAATACCCGCCACATCTGGGCACTGGTCATCTTTATCTGTGATGCCATCCTTGTCTTTGTCGGGGCAGCCTTTCATTTCCGGTGTACCGGGCACGTCGGGGCATTGATCATTTTTATCGGCTACCAAATCTTTGTCTTTATCCGGGCAACCTCTGGTTTCTGCTGGACCGGGACGCGTCGGACATTCATCTGCCAAGTCAGGCGTACCATCTTTGTCGGTGTCTTTTTGTCCTTTGCCAAGGCGATAAATGATACCAGCGCCAGCTTGCAGATTGGTGCGGTCGTCCACATTCGAATAGCGATATTCGCCTTGCAAATTTATAAAAGCGTTCTTCCCCACTCGAATATTGAAGCCTAATCCAGCAGGTGCTTGGAAGTTATTTTCGCCGTCGCGTTCAAATGCGTATCCAGCACCCCCCAGCAAATAGGGGATAACCCGACTGGTTGGCTTCGTCAAGTTGACTTGCAACACCGCATCTGCGCTGAAAAAATTTCGGTTGTTGATGTCATCTGCTACATTGATAACGCCTGCTTTGAGTGGAATGGCAAGGGTGAGCCAGCGATTGATACTGTAATTGTATTGGAATTCCACCCCATTCGTAATGTCTAAATCATCAACGTTGTTGGGGGTGCCATAATCAATAAACAGCACTTTAGCACCAATGGCGTGTGGAGCGCGCGTCTCTGGGAGCGTGTCTTGCGCACGAGCGGCGACCAAGCAGCCGCAGAGCAATAAAGTTAATAATGTCTTTCTCATGTAAGTTCGGTTTTTATTTTGTTTTTCGTTTTTGAGACGGAAAAGTTTCGTTTCGGTAACGATTTCTTTAAAAAATCATTTTCTAATCAGGAAATAAATTTTGCGACACGCAATGGAACACGGATTTGCGCGGGTGCGACAGATGGTGGACGGATTTTTTACACTTTTCTCTTTTTACATTTTTTAACTCAAGTCAAGCCCCTAAAGAATCACATCTATCACAAAAATTATATAAATCAAAGTTCAGACAGTTATTCGATTAACATTAAAAAATATTATATTGCATTCTAATCAATCACTTCAAATTATATCAAAAATGCGTAACTATCTGCTTATTTCCCTATTTGCAACTACTTTATTGTTGTCAGGATGTTCCGACGAACCAGTAACAACCGAATTGACGAACGCGCAAGAACCACTTTCCAAAGCGGAGATTGACCAATTTGTGTACGACCAGTTAGAAAAAACAGGTGAGTTTTTCTGGAAGACGACTGATGACCAAATGCTATGGAGTGCTGCTGTATTAAGCGATTCCATCTTATCTATTGGTTATCAACCAATTGAAGAGAAAAATGTAAACGAACGCTTGCACTTGATTGACACTCAAAATGAGCATTGGAAAAAAGTACGAACTGAATTAATTGCGTTGATTGTAACCGAAACCAACAAAACATTTCCAACTAAAAAGTACACCGCAAAAGACCTGATGCCTTTCGGCGAAGAAACCGTACTGCCATTTATTGACATTAAAATATGGGATGAAAAATTGATTGCTAAAATTCGTCAGATGCCGGAAGTACGCTACGTGGACCCAATTGGTTACATCACCGAGGACATGGAAACCCGCTTGCGCAGCGATTCGGGTTGCGATGCGGCACCGGATGCAATTCCTACTTCCGAATATAACACTATTACCCCAAATGCTAAATTACCCTGGAATTTTAATAATATGAATATCCCGGCAGCTTGGAGTCGCAGCACGGGCGCGGGTATTGGCGTAGCACTTATTGATACTGGCACTTCGCCCGACCAACCAAAAGTAGGCAGCCAATTCAATCAGGGACAATCCACAGGTCGTACACTCACCCGCTTGGGCTTCTACGTGAGCGGCTGGTTCACCTCTACGCCCGACGGACCAAACGACCAATGCGGACACGGCACCCAAATGTCAGGACTCATCGCTGCTCCGCGTGGCACGGACGGCACGTCGGTCGGGGTAGCTTATAATTGCAACTTAGTAGCAATGCGCGCAGTAGGAGATGTGGTTATTTCAGGTTCTGCTGAAACCAATGGGGTGAGTAACGCGGTGCGCAATGCCGCCGACCGTACGAATGTAAAAATTCTGAGTATGTCTATCGGTACACCTTTTTCGAGTGGACAAATTTCAGATGCGATTCGATATGCTTATGGCAAAGGCAAACTCATTTTCGCAGCAGCAGGTACTTCTACTTCTTTTACCTCTTGGTACGGCGTGATTTTTCCAGCTACGATGGTAGAAACGGTCGCCGTAACGGGTGTAAAGGAAGGAACGCCACTCGCAGCTTGTGATGTGTGTCATACGGGTAGTAAAGTAGAATTCGTAGCACCGATGCAACGTCGTAATAGTGATATGACTTCGCTCACTTTGGCTTTTAGTACCAATACCCCAACCACGATTGGCGGTTCTTCGGCTGCAACGGCAACAACAGCGGGCATCGCAGCATTGGTGTGGGGAACAAATGTGAATCAAACCAGAGCGCAAGTGCTGGATAAAATGAGGAGAGCGGCATCGTTATATCCGAGCAGAAGTACTAGTTTCGGATATGGTTTTGTGAATGCGGGGACAGCGGTGAATCTCAATTAGGATAAATGCGAGATGCCAGATTATTAGATGCCAGATAGGAAGACAAATGCTGTTAGTTGTAAAAGTCTAACAGCATTTGTTTGTCGAATGGCAGTGTGGCGTCCCGCCCTACGGCGGGATGCCGCACTTATCGGAGCCAAAAAATGTACTAAAATCGGGCTAAAGCCAAAATTGAACAGTGTACGTTGTAAGAATCAGCTATAGCGTTTCCGCAATACTTGCATCATGTGGACGTTTATATCCCATTGATTTGCAATGGGTTGTCGGGTGTATGGCAAAGTCCATAAATAATCGGGTGGACCAAACTCGGTTAGAATCGTGACGGTTTCGCCGGCTTGGCGCTTGCGTTCCACCACTTTGTCCCACCAGCTAAAATGCGCAGCTACGGCATCTGCCCACTCCGGCGCACGCGGGTCGCTTACTTGCGGACCTTCCGCATGCCCCACACGGGCGTGGATGTGGTCAGCCCGATTCAACGTCATTTCCAAAGTTTCGGCTTGGTCGCCCAATAAAGACTCGTGTACACAGCACCAATGCGACAAATCTATAGTAAGCCGCAAATCGGGACGTTTTTCCATGAATTGTCGAGCAACAGGTGCAGCATACAAAATTCGCGAACGATGCGTTTCATGACAAATCGGAATGCCCGTTTGCTTCGCCATTTTTGCGCTTGCGTCCATGAATGCAAGGTTTTGTTCGAAGCTAAAAAAGTCCTTCCCCGAATGGCAATTGATGTACAGCGGGCGCTGCATCGTATTGGTAGCTGCTGCTTCAAGGTTTTTATTAAAACTGTCTAAATGTTTTTTGTAATCCGTACTTCCATCTCCAACCAGAAAACCGATTTCCAATCCATGTTTTTTCAATGCCTCAAAAAGCGTTGGAGCAGTCGTCCACCACATTTCAATACCATCATATCCTTCGGCTTTCGCTTTGGCACAAAAAGCGTCGGTACTGCCATTGAAGCCCCAATTCGTACCCATTATCTTTAATTTGGGCGCAGCAGGAGGTTGAAACAGTGGCGTGGCATAGCTATCAAGCGTGGCGATGGCAGCGGTCATAGTAGCAGTGTTTTTTAAAAATTGACGGCGATTCATAAACAGGATTTATAAGATTTTAGGATTTCCAAGATATGTGTTTTTTGGAGAGACTTTTTACAAATGTAGATTTTTTTGTGGCAAAACGAAGGGAAAATTAACGGGGAGCATCCGTCTGGATTGGGTAGTGAAAATAGATACGGTGTACGCAGGAGTTAATTTGCCTAA
>CAZJXN010000252.1:0-4651 GCA_964549655.1 uncultured Saprospiraceae bacterium | reverse complement strand
TTATATTGTTCAAATTTCACATTTATAAAATGCAATCGAATCAAGTATTAGGGATAGATGTCGGCGCTTCTGGCATAAAAGGAGCGATTGTGGATGTTACGACCGGCAAGTTACTCACCAGCCGACTGCGACTCCTCACGCCCGTACCTTCCACCCCGGAGGCAATGGCGCATACCTTTGCAGAATTGGCACGCAGTTATAATTGGACGGGCTTAATCGGCTGTGGTTTTCCGACGCTGGTGCGCGAGGGCGTTTCCATCGCCGCTTCTAACTTGGATAAATCTTGGATTGGTAAAAATGTGGAAACGGTCTTTTCAGAAGCTTCTGGTTGCCTGGTAAAAGTGCTAAACGACGCGGACGCTGCCGGTATGGCGGAAATGCGCTTCGGATTGGATAAAGGTAAAAAAGGAGTGCTTGTTTTTATTACGATCGGTACGGGCTTAGGAAGCGCCGTGTTTATAGATGGAAAAATCGTACCAAATACAGAATTAGGACAAATCTACTTGAAAGGACACGAGAAAATCGCCGAGCAATACGCATCCAGCAGTGCCAAAGATAGAGACAACCTTTCGTGGGAAGTGTGGGGCAAGCGATTCAATGAATATTTGACTCACTTGGAATTGCTCTTTTCCCCTAATCTTTTCATCCTCGGCGGCGGCACCAGCAAAAATTTTAAGGATTACGCCCCGTATCTCACCGTAGATGCGCAAGTCGTACCCGCCCAATTGCTCAATAGTGCCGGCATGATTGGAGCAGCGTGTTACGCGTTTGAGCGTAGTCAGTTGGCAGTTCTTAGTGAGTAGTAAGCGTTATGGTCAACTGCCTACTGCTCACTATGTACTGCCTACTAAATTATGCTAAATACCCCGCAATCATCGCCACCACCACTTCATCCTGCCGCAGCGAGGGCAATATTTCAAACAGTGCTTCGTGCATTTCATAATCTTCCTCGAGTGCTTCGCCCAACCAATACAGGGCTTCCTGACGACGTTCCAGTGCAAAGAGACAAGCGATGCGACAATAGAGCAATTCGGCACCGGTGGAGTAATCTTCTGCCTCTTGGAGCGTTTCTAACGCGGCTTCAACTTGGTCGGTCTCAATCAGGAAACCCGTGTACTGCATCCAATACTCGATTTGGTCGGGAGCGAGCTCGACCGCTTTTTTGAAGTTGGTTTCTGCCTCTTTTAAATCGCCCATTTCAAAATAGGCTTCAGCGATGGCAGCGTAATATTCTTCTCTACAATCTTCCAGATTAATAGCTTTCTTAAAAGAACGCACCGCACTTTTCCAGTTGCCCGCTTTGGCGTAACATTCTCCCATTGAAAATAAAATCTCGTCATTAAAGGGGTCTAAATGGAGTGCTTTGCTAAAATAAGTCTTCGCTTGTAAGTAATCTTCCAACTGCTGATAGCATTGTCCCATACAAAAATAAAGGTCACTATCTGCCTCAAATCGCTCCACTAACTCCTCATAACACTGCAATGCCTTGCGATACTGCTGCACTTCAAAACACATCTCCGCACAATCCCGATATGCAAATTCAAAGGTTTCGTTGGTCAAATACGCATATTCGTAGGCTTCAATCGCATCTTGATAATTTCCAATATATCCGTAAGCGTGTCCCAGATTATACCAAGCCAAATACGAATATGGGTCTGCTTCAATAATTTCAAGGTGCAGCGTGATACTATCTTCGTACTTACGCGTGGTTTCTACGCATAGCCACAACTGCTCTAAGGCTTCTTTATGGCGAGGATTTTCGCGCAAGGCACTTCGGAGGGCGTAATACATTTGTTCGTATTCTTCCGCATTTTCATACACGGCGGCTTCGCACACATAGATGTTGGCGAGCGTTAGCTTATCGGTCGTTTGCTTCAATTCATTCAACAAATCCAAGGCTTCCCCTTGCAAACCCATTTGGGTAAGCGCCTCTGCCCGTAAAATGCCGATGATAGGATCGGATGGAGAGAATAGGCTGGCTTGTTCCAATACTTTTAAAGCTTGACTTTCCTGTGCATCATTTATGAGTAATTGCGCTTTTTTTAAGTAGAAATCTGCGGCATACGCGTGGTTTTTTATGGCACAATTAGTGGCGTCAATAGCGCGATTGAGCTGGTTTTCGCGCTCATAATAATCAATGACTTGCAAGTAGGTCTTTTCTTCCAAAAAAACCTCCCCGCCTTTTTCCCGAAGCGTTTCATATTCGGTCACCAAGTCCAGCAAAGCTTGGTTATCTTCATAGTTCATAGGATACTTTTCCATCGTTCATGGTTGTTAGATGGGTTAAATTTAAGTAAAAAGCAAGCAAACATCCTACTGTAAAGTCTAAAGGAAAAGGGTAATTAATGGAACGGTAGGTTTACGAGAAGGAGTGGTAGAAAAAGTGCAAGATACTGTGTTAGAACAAATTAAGTAAATTATCTATCTAAAAAAGTAGTATATATTTTTTGAAATGGCATGATTTTTTGGCTATGATTAATTGGAATATTGGAAAGATGGAAGAACAGGTATTTCACCTTTCCAATATATTACTTAAAGACGTGTCAGGTTTTCGAAAACCTGACACGTCTTTAACAATTACTTCGCCACCACCAAACGTCCAAAAGTGATGATTCTACCTTTGTTTCGTAAGCTGTAGAAGTAAACGCCATTTTGCAAACCATTCATCGTCCAGCGTATTTCGCCTACATTTTGTGTTAATTCAAATCGCTGCACGAGCCTTCCGGTGAAATCAATGACTTGCAAAGCACCTTCTTCCATTTCTTGTCCTTCCAAATTGTATTTAAAAGTAACTTCGCTGCTTGCCGGATTGGGTACGACTTGGATTAAAGCATTCGATTGGAGTGCTGCCACTTCCGTTTCTGGCAATGTCGATTCCGTTCTTTGCTCCACTTCTTCGCCCGGCAAAGGCAATTGCGGGTTAACGTATTGGTAACCATAAAAGAAATTCAAAATACCTTTTGCTTGCTCGCCTGCACGACCGAGATTGCGGTCTGCTAAGGTTACCAATTCCAACACTTCCACCTCCTTAAAATCAGCAATGGTGCGCCCTTCGTTCATCGCTTTTATTTTCAAATCCGTTATTTGCTTATAATCTTCATACGCTTTCTGCTGTCGGTCGGTGAGTTTGAATTGGGTATCAATGGTATTCAACACTTTCTCCGCTTCTTTGGTATTTTGCTCTTGCAACCAACTTTCTACAATTTGATAGTGCGACTCCAATTCATTTTTGTTGTACAACCATTCTCTCACTTTTTTCAAATCCACCGGCTCGGTAACGAGGTAATGGCGCACAATGGCATTTGCGTTTCTGCTTGTAATCGTTCCTGCATCCGCCAAGCGACTTTCTAAAGCACTGCGCTCCGTGCTGTTTGATTGGGCAGTTCTCGCTGCGTTCACTTGTTCTGTAGTTAGCACCTCTTGCATTTTACGTTGCAAGGTTGGGCTGTAAAGCGCTTCCGGATTGGCTGCTAAAATTTTAGAGACAAAAGTGGCGGAGAAAGCATCTTTCTTATCCAATATCTTTTTCAGTACCTCCGCAGAAAGCCAAGGCGAAATACCAATCAGCTTTTCTTCTAAAGCACTTGAATTGCCTCTTATTACTTTGTCTACTTCCAGGAGTAAATTTTCGGTGTTTCCATTATCTATTTTACTCGTTCGAGTTTGTAATTCGGTGTCATATTTTGCTTTTTGAGTGGTGTATTCATTTTGTAAGCTGGCGAGTTCGCTTGCCGATAGGCTACCACCATCACCGCCGCCACCCGCAAACATAGGCGCTGTGCAGCCCGGGCTGTTACTGGTCAGCGTTTTGGTTACACCAGAAAGATTTCCTGGATTTTCTGAAGTGGCATTACGATAGTAATACTGAATAGAATGAATTGTACCATTATAAAAATCAGAACCTATTGGCGTGGTGCGAAGGCTGAATTTATTACCGGCAGCCGCTCCAGCAGAACCTTGTGGTGTGGCAATGCCTGAATCATCTTCATTAAGATTGTCATCTATCACAACTGCAAAGTCATAATTGGCATTGTTGGTATTTGTATTACAAAAATACTTCAAGCCATTAGAGGGTGTGCTATTGTTCCGATTATCACCGAAAGCATAGTTAGCGATATAAAAATTGGTGTACCGATTGCTTTTAATTTGATTGTTAGCATCGCCGGTATTCAAACAAAGCACACCGACTGGTGCAGGGGCAAGGGTAGGAGAATAACCCGTAAAATTATTACCATCTACCTCGTAGCCTGTACTATTGTTGAGGTACACGCCATGATTGTAAGAACTGGTGCGATATTGACCTACATTAAAAGTGCTGATTGTTGCCGATACATTATTCACGCTGCCTGCATAGATACCTAAAGCATTATTGCTAAACGTAGAATTTCTTATATAGGGATAGTTAGTGCTACTACTATTAGTACTGTATGTACCACTTGTAAATCCATCAAAAGTACAATTATCAACCACATCATAACTTGCATCAATAGTATAGAGTCCATACTTTTTGTCAATTACTGTGGGACTTTGATTTTTAAATGTACAGCCAGAGAATTGAATGCCACGATTATCCCAGATAGTTACCATCCCTACGTAATTTGTTTGAGAATAATCACTATTTAACTCAAAAATACATCTAGAAAAGAAACTA
>CAZJXN010000251.1:0-4694 GCA_964549655.1 uncultured Saprospiraceae bacterium | reverse complement strand
AAGAGCGGAAAACTATGGTTTGCAACAGGTATTGGTGTTTATGTATATGATGGGGAATCCTTTACTTCGTTCATAGTTACAGAAAGCATAAGTGATTGTTATTTTAAAATGGAATATATTTTAGAAGATAAGGCAGGTAACTTTTGGTTTGGTGGGCGGTGTAACGTCGGAGTATTCCGCTACGATGGGAAATCCATAACCAACCTTAGACCAAATGGTGACAATTGGGCTTTTCCTGTTTTGCAAGACAAAAACGGAAATATTTGGTTCAGCAATTGGAGTGGAGTCTACCGATATGATGGAAAATCATTTACAAGTTTCACAAAAAAAGATGGTTTATCCGGTGATATGGTTGCCCGAATTATAGAAGACAAAAAGGGAAACCTTTGGTTCGGTGGTTATGGACTTTGCCGTTACGATGGAAAATCTTTCACTCGTTTTACAACAAAAGATGGGCTAATCAATAGCGATATATGGACAATTTTGGAAGATAATACTGGAAATTTTTGGGTAGGTACGAGAGAAACAGGTTTGTACCTTTACAATGGAAAAACATTTACTAAGTTTTCGGAATAAACACAATCTTGTAACGGACTAACATGTAAAACTTACAACAACAGCCAATAGTGAACAAAAGCAACGAACCGCTAACATCGTATTGGCGATAGTGGGGCGGACGGTACTAAACTCAATATTTGTAATTCTAATCAGCTTTTGTGCTAAATTTGAGCAGACGATTTTCAAATCACCACCTGCACAAAGCCGTAACCGTTGGCTGTAATACTAAAATCGATAAAACATGAAAAATTTGACAGTGACAAGAATTAAAAGAAATTTTTTATTCATGCTTATATTATCTCTGTGTATATCAAAATCATTTGGTCAAACAGATTTTAGCAAAAATCCAGAACACGCTGTATTTGTTAAAAGTGATATTAAAAATTTTTGGAAAGCTTTTGATTTGATTGAAAAAGAAAAGAACCCTTTTGTTAAGTATTTAGAAAATGGAAGTGTTGGTTTAAAAGATTTTGTTCCCTATCGAATTGAAAGTGCTAAAAAATTACTTAAAACAGTAAAAAATAGAAAACAAGACTATGCAGAAGTTAGAACCAAATCTGAAAATTTAGATGATTTTGAAGGCATTATAAAATATCATTATCAATATTTTAAGGTTATTAATTCTGAAGCAGTTTTTCCACCAGTATATTTTGTCATTGGTGCTTTTAACTCAGGAGGTGGAGTTACTGAGAATGGAATAATTATTGGCACTGAGGTTGCAAAAGACGATTTTCAAAATATCGTTTATTTTGTCATTCATGAACTCATGCATTTTAATCAGAAATATTCTCAAAAACCAATAGGTAAGGCTACTCTAATTGAAAAAGCAATTGTGGAAGGAAGTGCTGACTTCTTGGCAAGCTTAACTATGAAAAAAGATTATAAAGTAGAATACGCAGAATCTCATTTAGATGAATTGTGTAGAGAATTTGTAGAGATAATGAATGAAACAAAATATCATGGTTGGCTTTACGACTCCAATGGTAAGAAAGAAGGTAGACCAAACGATTTGGGATATTGGATGGGATATAAAATTACAGAAGCGTATTATCAAAATTCAACTGATAAAAATCAAGCAGTTTACGATATTTTGAATATTAAAGATTTTGAAGGCTTTATAAGGAAAAGTGGATTTTTAAATAAATGGCTAAATTAATTGCCAAAATTCCGAACAAGAAGTACTATTGCCAACATTGGGTTTTGTGCAAGTGGGGCTTGACGGAAGTACAATCAACATTTTTACAAATCCAAGCAGTGGTTCGGGCTTGACAAGCATCGCTGAACTTTAGTTCTTAACTTGTACATTTGTTTTTCAATCATCAGTAGTTACGGGCAGACGGAATTCTATTACCCCACCTGCACAAAGCCCTGTTCGTTATGCGCAACTTTACATCGCATAACAAGTATTGGCAAAATTAATTGCCTCAAAGTCAATATCTTATGATTTGTATTTACGCACTCCTTAACTTCGCCAATACAATCATTAGCAGCCATTTTAAAAATAACCGAAATGAAGTATAAACAATTATTTATCTTTTTTCTGACAAGTCAAATATTTATTCAATCAAATGTCTTTGGGCAATCGACAATCAAAGACAATCTCATTGGAAATTGGATGGGAATTGTCAAAATGGGCGAGGATTATCCGAGATTAGTTTTTGAAATATTTAAAGACACAGACAACAATTTGAAAGGAACAGTAGGGAGTCCTGATAAAGGATTAAAGGGAATTCCTTTAAGTGATATATTAATCGTTGTTGATTCAGTAACATTTGAAATAAATGCTGCATCTGCTGTTTTTAGAGGTTTATTATCTATTGACAGGAAAAACATTTCGGGAATATGGCAAGAAGGAGAATTAAAACAACTTTTAGTCCTGAAATCTGTAACTCAAAAAGAAATTGAAATAGCGAAACCAAACAAAAATATCAAGTACAAATTACAATTTTCTAATAAATACTACAACTTTTATTTGGAAGACAAGGATACCAGCGTTATCAGTGATTTGGCAAAAAAATTAGATGAAAATTATGTAGAGCTAACAAAAATAATGAAGACAAACTTCTCTGAAAAAATAGATGTCATAATTTATCCAGATATTAAAGCATTTCACAAAGCTATTTATTTAGAAAACGCTCCTGATTGGGTGGTTGGAGCAGCTGGAAAAAATGAACTAAAAATAGTGTCTCCTTTAAACCCCGGTACTGTTCATAATTATGAATCATTAGGAAAAGCTATTGTTCACGAGTTATGTCATACTATGATAATTAATATGCGGGAGCAAGGTAGAGTTGGATTACCTAAATGGCTTGATGAGGGTTTTGCTTTTTTTTATGCAAAACAATTAACAGAAGAAGTCAAGAAAATGAGTTTTAAAAAATTGACAAAGTCAAAAATTCCGACCTGGAATGCCTTAAATAAGGCAGAAACAGTTGAATTTGGCAATATAAACGGATATGTTTTTTCTGCTTCAATAGTGGAATTTTTAGTAAATAAATATGGATATGAAAGTATGAGGGAATTGATATTAAATCCATCGGACTTTAAAAATATTTTTGGTATCACTGAAATTAAATTAGAAAACGAGTGGATTAATAATCTAACTAAAGCGAAATAAAAACGGCTATTAACAGCACCTACCCAAAAGGCGGGGTTTCGTATTCCAAAGACAGTTTCGTGGCTAATGGAAGTTTGGTTTTTCAAATCAGGTTTTGTGGTAAAAATCGCCATCTTCGCCAAGCTGCAAACCGTTAGCGGTCATTGTAACGGACGACACTAAATCTGAATATTCAAACGATAAGAGAGAAAAAAAACAGCCTATGAATTTTGGAAATTTTATAACAAGCGACACAGGGCTAATACATTTTATAGCATCTATTTTTGCTCTTTTACTTGGGACGTTTATTCTCGTGTTAACCAAAGGGACAACAAAACATAAAATTATTGGCCGACTTTACGCTTTAACAATGTCGGTAGTTTTGATTACTGCCTTTATGACTTACAGACTTTTTGGAACTTGGGGAATATTTCATTGGACAGCAGTAATAAGCAGTTTGACACTTATTTGCGGACTTATACCAATTCTAACTAAGCGACCAATCAACAATTATAAATCACTTCATTTTAGTTTTATGTATTGGAGTATTATGGGTGTTTACGGAGCATTTGTTTCAGAGACATTGGTAAGAATGCCTAAAGTAGTAGTAGAAAGTGGAATTCCAAATAGTGTTTTTTACAATATGACAGGAATTGGGACAGCCTTGGTGATGGGTCTTGGGGTATACTTTTTTCTTAAACTTAAACCAAAATGGGACAGACAGTTTGAAATAAAAAACCTGAGTAATGAAACAAATTAGTAGGCAACGAACCGCCCCGAAACATTATGGAACATTTTAAGAAAACGATAAAATAATTAGACAGCTTTACGAAAATTAAATTTTTTCTTTTGACCTTTTTACTTCTTTTTTCAAGAGGGTGTGACTTCTACTCTACCAGTCTTTGGTTTTTTGAAAATCCAACTGGCGAAACAAATCCATTATACGGATTTTTTGGTGTTGGCTGGACAGGTTTAATAATAGCCAATATAATTGTTGTTGGCCTAATTACTTATGCATTTTACTACTATTCGTTTAAGTATAGCACGATAAAAATCAAGTCATCTTCAAATAATCGGACTGACTTCGTTTCAGAATTATACTTTAATGAAAAGGGACATTTTCTTGAAACTTTCTATAAAACCCCAAAAAACAAAATGACAATGCTTGCCCATTCTGGATATGTGTTAGTTCGAGTAGTCATTTTCGTAAGTTTCTTAGCGACAATTCATAATTTATGTCAATTCTATAACATATCTTTTTATAACTCATTTAGAGATTTAGTTGGCAGACCGTTATATGTAATATACGGACTTATGATAATCTCTTTTTTTTATTTTTCTTACAGACTTTGGAATAAAGAATATCGACAGACAACCGACACCTTTGAAACTGACAACATATAAAAAAACGCCCTATAACAGGCGTTTGGCAAAAAAGCGGGTTCAGTGCTTAAATGAAGCTTTGTTCGTCGCATCAAGTTCAGTGCCAGCAGGCAGGTTTGTGGTAAAAATCGCCACCTTCGCCAAGCCGCAAACCGTT